>JASHYD010000201.1 GCA_030043175.1 Xanthobacteraceae bacterium
ATGGTCATCATTCCGGCGCTGGACGCAGCGCGGACACCATTACAGGAATCTTCAAGCGCAAGGCAGCACGCAGGTTCGGCCCCGAGCCGTTCTGCGGCCTTCAGAAAGGGGTCAGGATTTGGCTTACCACGCGCATAGTCGCCTTGCGCAACGACAGCTTGGAATCGGTCGAGCAAACCATACGCAGTGAGGTAACGCTGGACGTCTTCGCGGCGTGATGAAGTAGCGACAGCTCGGGGCAACTAACTCAGCGCTCAAGGGGCCAATCCGGCGATGACAATTCTCGCGATTCACGCGTAGAAGACAAAGCCACCGGCCTCCGCCGTATCGCAGCGGCGGGACCGCATTCCTCGAACACGCAGGATCAACATGCGCGCTGTTGGATATTTCGCCCCCGGCCCGATCGCGGCCCCGGACAGTCTTTGCGATATAGAGTTGCCGCGCCCGTCAGCGACCGGACGCGACCTCCTGGTCGAGGTGCGCGCCGTTTCGGTGAACCCGGTGGATTACAAGGTGCGCGCCTCCGCACCGGCGCCAGAGGGAGCCGCGAAAGTGATCGGCTGGGATGCGGCCGGGATCGTCGTCGAGGCGGGGCCGCAGGCGATCTTGTTCAAGGTCGGCGACGAGGTGTTTTATGCCGGCAGCATCGCGCGCCCTGGCACCAATGCGCAGTTCCATCTGGTCGATGAGCGCATCGTCGGCCACAAGCCGCGCTCGGTCGGCTTTGCACAGGCTGCCGCGCTACCCCTGACTGCGATCACCGCCTGGGAGGCGCTGTTCGACCGCATGGACATTCGCAGGCGCGTGCCGGGCGCAGCCTCCGCCGTGCTCATCATCGGTGGCGCCGGGGGGGTCGGATCGATCGCAATCCAGCTCGCGCGCACGCTCACGGACTTGACCGTGGCGGCAACGGCCTCGCGGCCAGAGACCATGGCCTGGGTTAAGGAACTCGGCGCCCATCACGTCATCGATCACCGCAAGCCCATCGCGCCGGAAGTTGCTGCATTGCAGATCGGGCCGCCGGGTTTCGTGTTCTCCATCACCCACACGGCGGACCACCTCAAGGACATTGCCGAGCTCATCGCGCCCCAAGGGCGGCTCGCGCTCATCAACAACGAACCGCTCGAGCTTGCGTCGTTCATGCGCAAGAGCGTGTCAATCCATTGGGAGTCGATGTTCACGCGCTCGCTCTTGGAGACTGCCGACATGGCCGAGCAGCACGCGCTGCTAGAGCAGGTCGCGGCTCTCGTCGATGCGGGGAAAATCCGCACCACGATTGCGGAGAACTTCGGCACCATCAATGCGGCAAACCTCAAGCGTGCGCACGCGTTCCTAGAAACCGGAAAGGCGCGCGGCAAGGTCGTGCTCGAAGGCTTCTAGGTGGATTGTGGGAGCATTGCCGCGCGAGTTGTCGCCCCCTCCCAAGCTTGCAGCGGCGCCGAGGCCCCTCAATGTCGCGGAGCCGAGCGAGCTACGCGTACAACTTCCGATCAAATTCGAGCTGGTGATCAACCTCAAGACGGCCGAGGCGCTCGGGCTCACGATGCAGCTCGCTTTGGGAGCGCCGACGACTGAACCAGCGCGTCACCGTGGTGACGGCACTCCAGCGCGCGTCGGTCCACGTCTTCCGTGATCCCCACCTGACGGTGCGGCCCGATCACAAGCCACGAGCCGTCGCGCCTCAGGAACTCGCGGATCGCTTCGATCTTGGGCCACGACATTGCGGTAGCTTATTCGATTGACCGCAAGCAACTGTTCGGTTCGTACAGACTCGGTCCTGAAGGGGCTCGGCATCCCGGTGGAGAACCGCTGGGGTCTGCGCCCAGCCGAGGAGCCCGGCACGAACAGGATCGCGCCGCTGACTGTGACGCGTGACCTCGACACCCGCGGCTGGCTGAAAGGGGTGGACCGGCTGAACTTCCACATGCACCTGCCCACTACGCCGTGACCGCCGACGACGGCTTGCGGGTGCTCCAGCCGATCGACTTGTCGAGGCCCCATCCGTTCACGGCGTCGGGCGAGACGGGGTTGAACACCGTGGTCTGGGCGGCGCCGGCGGGTGAGCGAAGGGGCGACATGCTGGTGGTCGACTCCACGGTCTTAAGCGCGCTGTTCGGCGGCGACGAGAGTCTGGAGCGCTTCTGGAGGAATCTTGCCACCGCCGAAGCGAGGATGCCATGAGCCCGGACACCGGCCCGAACACCGGTCCCGCGCTGGAGCTGGAAGGCATCCAGAGCGGCGTATTCAGCCGACGACCGTCACCCTATGCGGCGACGTACGTCCTGCTGCGGATTGACGATCCGGCGGCGGGGCGGGAGGCGATCCGGCGCCTGAGCAGGGTCGTGAGTTCGTGCGCGGACCTTCAGAACCCGTCGGGCGACACGTGGGTGAGCGTCTCGCAGCGTGCACGGGGTGGTCACGGGGGTCACGCCGGACGCGGAGCGGCTGGACGCAGCCGTCACGTGAGGCCGCAAGGCCTTCGAGGATCTGCCTGGCATTCAGCCGATCTGGCGGCAGGACTGTTATGCGCCGCCCGACCGCAAGGAGCCGTTCGGCTTTCGCGACGGCGTGAGCCAGCCGGTGATCGATGGCGGCCGCCGGGTGGGCGGCGTCTCGCCCGACGAGCCGCCACTGAAGGCGGGGGAGTTCGTGTTGGGCTATCGCGACGAGATGGGTCGCTTCCCCCGGCGCCACGCCCGGAGATGCTCGCCGAAACGGGACCTATGTGGCCTTCCACAAGCTGCACCAGAAGGTCGCGGCGTTCCGCCGGTACCCGAAGGAGAACGCCAAGGGGCGGAGGACGAGGAGCTGCTGGCGGCGAAGATGATGGGCCGCTGGTGCAGCGGCGCGCCCCGGGCGCTCTGCCCGCTGCACGAGGACCCTGCGCTCGGCGACGACGACGCGCGCAACAACGCGCTTCCTGTACCGCGACGACGACCCGACCGACGCGCCAATCCCCGTGACTCGGCCGTAGCCGGCGTCGTTCGCCTGCACCGAATGATCCGCCGCGGCAGCGCCTATGGCTCCATGCTCCCGGAGGGCGTGACCGAGGACGACGGCATCGGCGGACTAGCCACACGGGGTCATGCCGGCGCTTGTGGCGGGCATGACCTTTTGGAGGCCAATCACCCCGCATAGAATTGCGCACTAAATCTCCGCCAGTTAGATTTGGCTTGCAGGCTGAGAACATCTTCGCAAACTTCGGCTTGAACTGAGACTTCGGGAGGGGCTCATGAAGAACGCTTTTGGCTGGTTACGCTTTTTGCCAAGGTGGGCGTGGGCGGCGGCCGCAATCGGCCTAGTCGCCGCTCTAACGCCCGCATTGGCACTGGCGCAAGCAGGCCCCAAGGTGATCAACTCGTTCAATGGCAAGGGAATGACGCTCCGCGCCTACATCAACGGCATTCTCAAGCAAAACAACTTGGCGGACGGCGTCGCGTCCGCGCCCCACTTGAATTTCTGGGATACGCTGAACTACAGAGAGTTTACCACCGGGAACGTCCCGGGGGTGGATGCTGGACCAAACCCGCCCTATCGGATCCTCGTTGTCGGCGACGGGGCGAACTCCAATTTGGTGTTGGCGCTGCAAGGAAAGGGACCGCTGTTCGACAAGGATACCGGTGCGATCGGACGCATGCCCGCCAACGCGAGCCCGCCGGAGATGCCATATTTTACCGATGCGCAGATTCAACCGATCATCGATTGGATCAACAGACGCTGCCCCAACCCTGGCGGCCCGGCTGAGCGGCGCGCGCGTCCGCGCGCCGACTCAAAAAAACGTTGACGGTAGGGCAAAGGATTCCCCGTCGGCCTGGCCCGCTCGCATTGGCAAGCTGCTACGCCAGATTCCGTCCGTCATGCTGACCACTTCTCGCGGCAGTGATGCCTCCAAGCGCAGCACGCCGCGGGATCGTCAAAGTGCGGCGTTGCCGCACGTGAGAACGCTCCGCAAGTCGCGAAATTGCAGCAATTCTAAAAGTAGGTTGGGGCGCCGGAAAGGCGGCGCAGACCGCGCGCAATCCAGCCAGAAGGGACGGCAACGGCTCCATCCCAAGGGTAGAATCACTTTTTCGCTGATTTGGGAATCCCTAAAATGCATACCTTCGCTACTTTTAGAATTGCTGGCGAAATTGGCTCACAGTTGCGGCTTCAGGTACAACAGGCCATACGGATACTGGCCCCCGCCTCAGCGCGAACGCAGCCCCCCCTACGGAGCGGGCGCATTAGGCGCATATCCCAACACCGCCACCGCAACTTTTTTGGGGAAGTGGACGAGGTGGGTGACCCGCACCGCGTCCCGCTCGGGTCCGTGGCCATGGCGCAGCGAAAAGTGCGCGCCTGGGCGCATGGGTCCGCTACCGCGCCGAGTCGATGCCGCCGCGAGGACAACGGAGATGGCGGGCTCACCAATGCCTCCGAATCGGCGGACCCAGGCCGGGATGAGCCGGCAGTTTGCCTGCGCACCTCCAGCCGCCGAAGCATCGTTTCCGTGGCTTGCACCGCAACGCCATGACAGCATGCGCTGCGGTGCCTGGTCTCGTCAAATCCATGGCGCCGACAACGCGCTTTGCGATAGAATTCCTGCCAGAAACGCGTCGCCGCGCAGTCACCGACGGGAGGAAACGCCGATGCCCCACATCACCAACACCAAGTCACCAAGTCGCTCGCGCTGCAAATCAGGAAAGCTGCTCGCGGGCATTATCGCCGCGGCGACGCTCAGTTGGCCGGCTCTTGCAGGCAACGAGGCGATACCGAACTTCATGCCGGACGCCAAGACCGGATGGATCGCTGGCGTGCGGGAGGGAGAATTTCCGATCGGCGACGAGTTTCTTCCGTCGCTCTCGGGACCGGGGCCGATCACGTACGACCGCGCGCACCCGTTTATCGACAATGCCGCGTCGAGGCGGTCGGGCAAGTCAGCCACGAACAGAGTCGC
>JASHYD010000202.1 GCA_030043175.1 Xanthobacteraceae bacterium
CAGGCAGAGATGCCAGGACTTGTCTCATATGGCACTGCATTCCAAGCGCGTCCGAGCGGCAGATGGCATCTCGATGAGGCCCCGACCGGGTTGGTCCAAGTCTCGCTTCGAATGACCGTCTCCTTCGCCCGTCCCAGATATCGTCATTGCCCCCTGACGACCCGCTGAAGCCAAGTTGAACGCCAGCTGAAATGTTCGCGTGAAATACGTAGCATCGCACGCGATCGAGTTTCCATGGATGCGGAGCACTTTGCGGCAACGCGGGACCATGACGGCAATCAACGTTCGGCTTCGTTTCGCTCGTAGGTCAAATCCGGCGGCAGAGTCGCGGATAACACGGTGCGCGGCATTCGAAGCTTGTTAACATGCGAGTCAGCTGACGGAATCAGGCAATCTAGCCTTTCGTCGAGCTCGCCGAATTTCATCGCTCGCTGCTCGCAGCGCGCTTTCAGGAAAAGCCCCGTGGCGCGGCCGTTTATCCGATGCCACTTGGCTCCCGTTCGCTGCGCTGCATCGATTTTTCCGGAGTCGGAACTATTATCAGGCGTCACGCCTTCGCAGGAGGTACGTGTCCATCATCCATCCCTTCCGGGCCTTGGCTTCGGCTCGTATCCGTTCAATGTCTTCTATGAGTTCGCACAGATTTCCCGCGATGAGGATTTCATCCTCGGTGCCGATATAAGCGCCCCAATAGATGTCGATATCGGAATTGTCGATCGCCTTGAATGTGCAATCGGCGTCAAGCATCACGACCACATCGTCGATGTTATTGGGCAGGCCTTCAGCGATCTTCCGGCCCGTCGTGATGTGAATGGACCGTCCGACCCGGTTGAGCGCGATTCCGTGTCTCGCCGCCAAAGCCTGGATCGCGCTGATGCCCGGAATGACCTCGTATTCGAACGCGATAGTGCCCCTGGCGACGATCGGATCAATGATCCTCAAGGTGCTGTCGTAGAGCGAAGGGTCGCCCCAGACCAAAAAGGCGCCGCACTCGTCGTCGCCGAGCTCTTCCCTGATTAGCCGTTCGTAGATCGCCGCTCTTTGGTCATGCCACGCCCGTACCCCTGACTCGTAGGTTGAACACGTCCTATCCCGCAGCGGGTCGGTCGCCTCCACCGTTCGATAGTCTTTGTTTTTGATATAGCGCTCGCAGATTTCTCTTCGCAGGCGCACGAGGTCTTCCTTCTCTTGTCCTTTGTCCATGATGAAAAAAACGTCGACCTTGTTGAGCGCGTTGATCGCCTGTACCGTAACGTAATCAGGATTACCTGCGCCAATGCCGATAACGAAGACTTTTCTCATGATTCCCGTCCACGGTGCCGATTGCCAGGAAGCGGCTTCTGCATTAGCCGATGCGCGGTGTCACGGCTAGGCTTCTCAGTCCAACGGGGACGTCGAGCGCAGCAACTCAGTGATCACTTCCTGCGCAAAGATCGGGAGGAAATGTTTGTGGGCCAATCGGTGAACCGAATGTTTCTTGAGGGTCATCAACAAGGATATGTTGAGCTTTCATAAACGGGCGATGACTGGCTGGCGCACGACATGGCCGTGGTGTCAGCCCCGGTTTGATTTTGAGCAAGAAGCACCGTTTTGAATCCTGACTTGCTGTGCACTCGGAGGCTGGTGGATTTGACGTCGCGAGATTGCGCCAGAGGTTGGCGACCGCTTCTAATTTCGAGAGCTCTGCATTGGCTGATCATGTGTCCCCAGAGGAGGGGACACGATGGGCGCGCAACGTCGTAAATGCAGGTGTTGTCACAAGTTGTTTCGCCCCGACCCCCGTAACCGGTATCACCAGAGATACTGCGCGGCTGGTTCCCACAGTTCCGCGCAGAAGCCTGTGTCCAACTCACGCCCCTATACGCCGGCCGCCGTCCGCACAGTACTGCAGGCTCCCTGCGGACTTATCCCGGGAGAGGTTTGCGCCCCGGTTTTGACGACACCTGACCTGATAACGACGCGTCTTCGGAGGTTCGCTTGCGCTCGTCTTTTGGACACTCACCTGTCCCAGGTCGTGCCTGGGACTTTTGATCCGACGTTCACCGCCGCGGCTTTTGGCCGAAGCGGCTCGGAATCTTCTACGCAGCTGTACAGCACGGCTTAGCTCATGATGAACTCCTTCCGTGCCTCTGCGCACAACAAACCCCATCAGGTGGCGGCCTCGCGTCGACCCCGAACAGAAGCACGACCCCGGCGGAAGTCCTCGCCGCACATGAGGGATTGAGAAACCCCGGCACACCCCGCTGGAGAGAGTCTTCGCTGCTGAGGGTGGGCCCCTCGGGATCGGTTTTCAGGCGCAGGTCTCAAAAACCAGCCTGCAGCGCATGAAACCTCTGCTTTTGTAACGGGCCGGGGGCTGTCAAGTACTCACGTGGTCCGGTGGCGAACTAGGATGCGCCGAGTGAGTGTGGCGCAAAGATTCAGCTGGCGTTCAGCTTGGCTTCAGCGGGTGGTCAGGGAACGATGACAGTATATGACCGGCCATCAAACCCCGATCCCAGGCGCAATGCGGTGCGTGGCACGACGAGATCCGGCTTCACGCGTGGTCGAGGTGAGATCGCGCGCGCTCCACGATCATCGAAAGTGCATCGGGGTACAGCCATCGAACCCTACAATCCGCCGGGCTCATTCGAAGCCTATCCGCCGCAGCACGTAATGAATATTATTTAATTCGGGCGTAACTTGCGTTCTCGGCAAGCGGTTGGCTTAATCGAACCGTTAAAGTTCTTCCGCTGGGAGGTTGCAATGGACAAAATACTCGCGGTCGTCGCCACCGCCGTCATGCTCGTGGGAACGTCCGCCTATGCTCAGGAGCGGCCCGCCGGCCTGGACTTCGGGCGTCGTCAACAATTTACGCCCGAAGATCGCGCTGCTTTCCTCAATGCGCGCATTGCTGCGCTTCACGCCGGGTTGGGGCTGACGCCTGAGCAAGAGAAATCGTGGCCCGCGTTCGAACAGGCTTATCGCGATCTCGCCGCAACCCGCGGCAACCGCGCATTCGGCCGTCGCGCTGAGCAGACGACTGACCCAGTCCAACGCGCTCAGGGCAGAGCCGATAGCCTAGCGGCTCGTAGTGTAGCATTCCGGCGCTACGCTGACGCTTTGGGGCCGCTATACCAGAGTTTTGATGAGACCCAGAAGCGGCGTTTCGACATCCTGTCGCGGGTGGAGCGCCGGCGCTCCTTCGGGCTCTTCCGTGACGAGGATCGTGGCGAATTTAACTTCCGTCGTGGCGAGCTGCGCGTCCCTCGAGTTTCCAACCCTTCGTGAACGTCGGTGGCAAAGCACACGACGGGCCCTACGCTGCCAACGTGGGGCATGGGACCTCGGGCCCGATTGCGCTTGCCGTACGGCTCTGATCGGAAAAGCTCGCTAAAAGGGCTTGGCGAAACCACGTTGATCAGGCGCGCGAACGGTCTGGTTACGGTGAGCTTGAAGCCCAGCTTGCGACGGTACAGCAGAGAGCGACCGTGAGGCACTGATCCGTTCGCTCCGGCTTTGGAACAACCATTCGGACATCAAGCTACCG
>JASHYD010000013.1 GCA_030043175.1 Xanthobacteraceae bacterium
GAGGCCGACGACGTCCTTGTAGGGCACCACGGCGTCTTTGTCGCCGTGAATGATGAGACCTGAAGAAGGACAGGGAGCAAGAAACGAGAAATCATAGAGATTCGCGGGCGGAGCGATCGAGATGAACCCTTCGATCTCCGGTCGACGCATCAGAAGCTGCATGCCGATCCAGGCTCCGAACGAGAAGCCGGCGATCCAGCAGCCGCGCGCTTCCGGATTGATGGATTGCGCCCAGTCGAGGGCGGAGGCGGCATCAGCAAGCTCGCCTTGGCCGTGGTCGAACGAGCCCTGGCTGCGTCCGACACCGCGGAAATTGAAGCGCAGCACGGAGAAATTGCGATGAGCGAACGCATAGTAAAGCTGGTAGATGATCGGGTGGTTCATGGTGCCGCCGAATTGCGGATGCGGATGCAACACTATCGCGATCGGGGCGTTCTTGACCTTGGACGGATGGTAACGGCCTTCTATCCGGCCTGCAGAGCCGGTGAAGATGATTTCGGGCATAGCTACGACCTCAATGCTTTCGGGGGCAGCGCTCATAGCCTCCTCCCGGCATCCCGGGCAGGCGGGGGCTAAGGGCGTGCTTGACGCCCTTCGCGGGCGCGCTTAAGTCTTCAAAAACGCTCGACTTTATCGGACTGCTCCCTGCCCGCCCGCCCGCGATATAGGGGAGGGTAGGCAAGGGCGGGTCGGGAGAGCGAGCACGTATTTCGCGTATTTTTTTGCCTGATCGAGAGGCTAAAAAGCAAGAACTTCATGCACGAGTGCGGCGGACGAATTCGCGGTTGCAAAGAGCTGCGGCGTTTCGGCCTTTGCTTTGATGGGTTTACATGAGTGAGCGCGTCTACCTCGACTGGAATGCCACTGCTCCGCTGCGGCCAGACGCCCGGACCGCGATGATTGCGGCGCTCGACCAGGTGGGCAACCCGTCATCGGTGCACCACGAGGGCCGCGCCGCAAGACGCCTCATCGAAGAGGCGCGCGAGCGGGTAGCGGGATTGGTCGGAGCAGAGCCTCGCAACGTCGTATTCACCTCGGGTGGGACCGAAGCCAATATGATGGCGCTAAGCCCGGCGCTGGAGACTCCCGAGCACAAGAGCGGCTTTGACCGCCTGCTGACATCGGCAGTTGAGCATGCCTCAGTACGGGCCGGCGGCGGCTTCAGGTCTCACCAGGTAGAGGAGATTCCCGTCACCGGCGACGGGTTGGTCGATGTGGAGGTCTTGGAACGTCGCCTCAGCGAGCTGCAGCGCCAAGGTGCGCCGCCCCCGCTCGTCTCGATTATGGCGGCCAACAACGAGACCGGCGTCATTCAACCGGTCGAGACCGCCGCTGCCCTGATCCACGCTGCTGGCGGTCTGTTGCATGTCGATGCCGTCCAGGTGGTTGGACGCATCCCTTACGATATCAGCCGGTCGGGCGCCGATCTGATGACGGTTTCCGCACATAAGCTGGGAGGACCACAAGGAGTGGGAGCGCTGATCAAGCGATCGGCAGATCTACACCTTGCGGAAGCCCTGCTCAGGGGCGGTGGCCAGGAACGCGGCGCGCGCGCCGGTACCGAAAATGTCGCCGGGATTTCCGGATTTGGCGTTGCAGCGGCGTCTGCTGCGGCAACGATGCCGGCAGACGGTGAGCGCATGGGATCCCTGCGCGAGCGGCTAGAGATCGGGTTCGGCCGTGGCCCTACGGTTGTATTCGGCCGCAACGCCGAACGGCTGCCCAATACCAGCCTGTTTGCGGCACCCGGACTGCGTGCAGAAACGGCGCTCATCAACCTTGATCTTGAGGGCTTCGCGGTGTCGTCAGGCTCAGCATGCTCGTCCGGCAAAGTTGCTGCGTCGCACGTCTTGGCCGCCATGGGAGTGGCGGAGAATTTGAGCTCAGGGGCGATCCGGCTAAGTCTCGGGCCGGCAACCTGCGAAAATGAAATCGATTTGTTTCTTGAGGCTTGGATGAAGCTCCTGACGGGGCTATCTAGGGGGGGAAGCGGTCTTGCCGCGTGATTATAGCTATGGGTGATTGCCGGAACCGGGAACCGACCATAGACGACCAGATTAATCCAACCCGTGGTCCTTGAAACCACAGTGGAGGGAATAAATGCCGGCCGTGCAAGAGACCGTCGAGCGGGTGCGCCTGATCGACGTCGACCAGTACAAGTACGGGTTTGAGACGCCTATCGAGTCGGAAAAGGCTCCAAAGGGCCTTGGTGAAGACACCGTACGCTTCATCTCCGCAAAAAAGAACGAACCTGCATGGCTGCTGGAGTGGCGCCTTGGCGCCTACCGCCATTGGCTGACCATGCGGGAGCCGAGATGGGCGCGGGTCGACTATCCAGCGATCGATTACCAAGATATCTACTACTACGCCGCGCCGAAGCAGGCCGTGGCGCCGAAGTCCCTCGACGAGGTCGATCCGGAGATTCTTAGAACCTACGAGAAGCTCGGGATTCCGCTGCGCGAGCAGGAATTGCTGGCGGGCGTGGTACGTCAGACCGATGGCCGGGAGGAGGGGGGCGCCGCGGAAGGGGCCCGTCGGGTTGCGGTCGACGCTGTGTTTGATTCGGTTTCGGTGGCGACCACGTTCAAGAATGAGCTCAAGAAGGCCGGCGTTATCTTCATGCCGATCTCGGAAGCCGTCCGTGAGCATCCGGAGCTGGTCAAGGAATATCTCGGCTCGGTGGTGCCGACATCGGACAACTTCTTCGCCACGCTTAACTCGGCGGTGTTTTCCGATGGCTCCTTCGTGTATGTGCCGCCGGGCGTGCGCTGCCCGATGGAGCTATCGACCTATTTCCGCATCAACGAACGCAATACCGGCCAGTTCGAGCGTACCCTCATCATCGCCGACAGGGGCTCCTATGTGAGTTATCTGGAGGGGTGCACCGCTCCTCGCCGCGATGAGAACCAGCTCCACGCCGCAGTGGTCGAGCTGATCGCCCTCGACGACGCCGAGATCAAGTATTCGACTGTCCAAAACTGGTATCCGGGCGACGCGCAAGGCCGTGGCGGCATTTTCAACTTCGTCACCAAGCGAGGTCTTTGCCGCGGCCATCGTTCGAGGATTTCCTGGACCCAGGTCGAGACCGGCTCGGCCATCACATGGAAATATCCGAGTTGCATTTTGCGCGGCGATCATTCGCGCGGCGAATTCTACTCGATTGCGATCTCCAATGGCCGCCAGCAGGTCGATTCCGGTACCAAAATGATTCATCTCGGCCGCAACACCAGCAGCCGGATCATTTCCAAGGGCATCGCCGCCGGGCACTCCAACAACACCTATCGGGGTCTGGTCTCGGCGCACCGCCGCGCCGTCGGAGCGCGTAACTTTACCAACTGCGACTCGCTTTTGATCGGTAATCACTGCGGCGCCCACACGGTCCCCTACATCGAGTCCAAGAACCCCGCCGCAGTGTTCGAGCACGAGGCGACGACGTCGAAGATCTCCGAGGAGATGCTGTTCTACTGCATGCAGCGCGGCCTCTCCCAGGAGGATGCGGTGGCGCTTGTCG
>JASHYD010000203.1 GCA_030043175.1 Xanthobacteraceae bacterium
CTCCGCTCCTGCGACATGCCTATTTCGTGGCTCAATCACAAACCCCACGCAATTGCTGTGTACGCTTCGTGGCCGGCGTTACCGTCGGCTCACGCAACACTCGCTACCGGGCGGCCCGCTACGGCCTTACCCGCGCCGGTCTTTCACCGGCTGGACTGCACCAGCTTTTGTTGGCGCCTTCGGAAATCCAGGCTAGATGGACGATTGTTTGAGCGATCTGCGGTCGTATGCCGCTAATGATGCAGTCCGCGCCCTTGCCTGCCGGCGTTCCGTTTTGGCGATATTCTCGGCACTGCCACGAGCATCGTCGGGCTGGTGGGCGGGGCGTCAGAATGCGTGCTAACACCGGCCTCAGGCGCGGGTCGCTAGTGCGATGGTGCCGAACCAGTCGTTGCTGGCGGGCTCGATTGGGCCTTCTTCTGATAATCACCCCAACCCCAGCTATGTCCGATAATCCCCCCTACCAGAAGCCCGAGTGCGGTCATGGCCGCCGTCAGCCATGTCCACAATCCGGTTTGGTCAGACGATTGTCCGTTAGACCCTTGGATGCCGTAACGACGCGAGCGATCGTCGTATGGATCAGACATGGATTTCGTTCCTTCTTAGTTGAAGACTTCGTTGACCGAATAGTGCGCCGGTCTAATCCGGCGAGCTGCGCTCCTCCGCGGAACACGATGCACCGTCGCTCGGCGGTAGCGGCGACTTGAGCGCCCACGGCTGTGTGAAGCCGCGCGCGGCTGCAAACCAAGGTTGCCAGGCGCAATGAATGGCCTGCTGCGTCCACAACCCGGCGGTTTCAAACGAACCAACAAAGGCCTCGACTGGCGCTATTGCGATGAGACTCTCCTCGGTGCCGTCCTCGACCGCTATCGCGTCCATCTCTGCGGCATCTTTGTCACCGTGGCCTGCGTTGAATTCCGGCATCCGCCGTCTCCATCTCGGTACCGACCGCCACCGACGTGAACCAGGCAATGAAGACAAATCAATCACTCTTCTGTTCCCTCGTTTAGTGGTCCCGACGGGGCAGCCAATGGGCACGCAACCATGTGCTGACCAGCGGACGAAAGGCTCAGCTGATCAGCCGGCTGCTCCGTCGGGATACCGGCGCTCCGCAAGGCCAACAGCGAGGGTCGCCCATCGGTTCCTGACGGGCCATTTTGGTCGTTTCACAAGCACGTCGAATAAAATGGCCCGCGAACATTCATCACTCTGACCGAGGTCTGGCCGGACACGAGTCATGACTAGGGGGTTTGCCGGTCCGGCGCACATCAGAGCTATTAACGGCCTTCCCGCAACCTCATCAGCTCGTCGGCTTCGAAGTGGTGCGGCGCAAGGCGATCTGCCGGCAAGTGCCACCGAGCCGGCGATCCCGATCGCGGCGACAAGCACAAGATGCTCGGCGATGTCGACGCGGTCGATCTGAACCGCTGGGATGTCGAGACCCGAAAGATCGCTCGTCATCCACTACTTCAGGCGCTCAGCCGACAGCGCTACATGATCGAAGGCGCGACCGAGAATGCCGCCGTTGTGCAGGCGCTGATCGGCAATCTCATCGAACGCGCGGCTTGATCCGGATGTGCCGCGGCTGTTTATCATCATGAGCGCCCGTAGGGCTATCGCTACGGGGACAAACAGGCCTACCGCTGTCGGTACGGATACGAGGGATACAAGTACGGCCAGCGGTATTACGCCCGTCAAAGCACGATCGACGAACAAAGGCGCACGTCGAGGCGGCT
Organism: Xanthobacteraceae bacterium; assembly: GCA_030043175.1. The sequence continues at coordinate 1,737 of JASHYD010000203.1, forward strand.
CTCCGGTATTCACCATCGGCGCCCAGTGCGTCATCAGCGAAGCGGACGGCTGTCCATTTGACGCAAGTCGCCTCGAAACACCGGATGGATGAGACGGTTTATGTGGTCGGGCTGGTCGGGAGACGCCATAGGACTGATCGTGCAGATCCCGATTCCATTCAATGAGAGGCCTGACTGGAGACGGCGCCTACGGGCCTACCTGCTTGATTTCGACGCCCGTCTCAATTCCGGAATATTTCGCAGTGGCCGGATGGCGTGCGAGGGGCTTCGAGCGATTCCGCGACTTTATGGATCGTTTCCGCGTGACCGGCTGGCGCCGCTGGCTGGTGGTGGAGCCGGCATAAAGCACCCTCCCGACGAAGCCGCGGCCGTCAACGCGATGGCGAGCGGATGACAGCCGCGGCTTGGCGGCCGTCCGTTCCTGCAACGACGGCTGCATTTGCCCACCTTGCGATCTGCGCAAGCTGCGACGCCGGTCTCTCGTCTCGCCTTTGGACAGCAGAGCTTAGCGCGCCGGCACTGGTTCACAGGTTCGCCGCTCGTCAACCTTCGAGCGCCCGTCGACCGGCGTCAGTGATCCTGACGCGGCCGAGGGACCGGTTCTCGCGTTGGGTCGTTGCAAGTCCGGCGCGGATAAGGGGCACTAACGTTTTGCGTGTAAAGCCGTTAGCGAACATCATTGCTTCGCTCGCACCGAACGGACTGCTGGCAAGTAATTGGAGTGCCCGGAGCTGTTCCGGACCGAGATAACGCTTTCGAGGAGGAACCGACATCCAAGACAACTCGACGAACGACTTAGGCAAATCGATCAACAAAGAAACGCCTACAGATACGGAGCATCTGCCGCCGATATCTCACGCCCGCGCAAGCGCGGCCTACCTTTCAAGCGACATCCGGCCAGCCTCCGTGATGCGGATGCGCTCAACCAAGAGGGTCACACCTTGTCGCGCCATCGCGGGCTCGGTCACGACAGTCGCGAGCTTGGAGAGCACAAGGCTGGAGAGCAACGCCACGGAGAAGCCGTGCGCTAAAAGGAAGTGCTCGGTCAGACCGCGCGGGGTACCGGCAAGCTTTTTGAGGGCTCGGCGTCGTTCGCGACTGAAACGACATGTCGAGGATATGGAAGGCCTCTTGCGGCGGCTTTGGACCATATGATCGCCCGATCAAGTTGGCTCCCCCAGTCCCTTGGTGGAGTATGGTAGCACGAGGAACTGACCAGGCGTTGGGCCGAAAAGTGGCGATCAACCGGTATTACTGGGAGAGGCACATACCCGATGATGGTGCTCTGATGGATCACCTATTCATTGCGTCGCTGCTTCCAACACCTGATAGATGCGTTAGGACGGCACTTTTTCGTCCGCCGTGCGGTACGGTTGCCACGTTCGCGGCAGCTCCGCAACGGCGCCGGTATTTGAATAAGTTATCCAATATACGGCGTCTGGGTGCGCCCGCTGATAGCCCGGACGACGGTGGCGGCTACTTGGGCGCCGCGGACACGCGCCAGCGGGCTTTACTGCGGTCTCTCAGTTGCCAACGTCGCGGCTTTGATATCCGACTCCTTCGTCAGCCTATCGAATGCCGCTCGGCTGGCCTCGGACATTGGTTCGTACGGCACTCGCAATCGGGAGAACGGTCGGCCGGCTTTGGTGGCGTTCTGTTCGGCCTCGAATGCCATAAGCAACGCCTCGGCGTCTTCCAACATTGCGCCCCTCAAAGATCGCCGTGGCCGAAGCTGCGGCTGTCACCGGTATGGCCAGCGGATCGCAGTTCTTCTGGAGATAGACCAAGTCACGATCGTTATGCTTGCTCTTCGACGGCAAGTAAGTGATTTCTCCTGGGAACGATCAGTCCCAGATTTACCCAATGCTTCTAATTAATAGGGTGACCCATGTTCATACTTGTCGTTCCAACCGCCCGATTGTCCTGGCTGACGATAACCCCACGCCCTTTAGAAACCAGAGAGCATTGTGAGGTGCTGGCAAAGCCACCACGCCGTCCATCGTCACGACGGAATGCTGGGACCCCAGCGATGCGCCGTAGATAACAAAGGCAGCCTCGCCCAGAAAGGGCGCTGGACGGCGTCCCCCGCGGCCTCAAGGGGCGTCAGTTGTCCGGTGCGAAACCACCCTGGCTCGCGCCACCGCCGCAGTGTGGTTTTTAACGAGCAGGCGCAGCGCATCGAGGATCGCACCTTCTGTGAAGACGTTTGCCCGACACCCAGTTTGCCACGGTGCGATTCTTCGACCCCGGATTCTTTCTCGAGCTGCGAATCCTTCGCAACGAGCTGCATCGCCTCGGAGTTGAGGTCGGGACGTCTTCTGTTTCGCAGCAGGCGTGGCAAGATACCGCCTACAGAATGACGTAGCAGGGAGAGTTCGCGATGAACGGCCCGCGCATCGTCGGTACGGCCGCTTTCTTGCTTCTGCCGCAGATCAACAGTGCCAATGCCGCTGGCACATATGACGGCGAATGGACCGGTGCCGCGACATCAATCGGTGACCGATGCAAGCCAGCAGTTGTTAAGCTCACGGTCGAAGGCAACGTCGTGGTAGGCCAAGCAAGGTTCGAGCGCGACGCCCCTCACATCAATGGAACCGTCGGTGCAGACGGCGCATTTGGGGCGACCATAGGCTTTCAGCATTTCAAGGGACAATTCGGCGGGGATCGATTCGACGGGACCTTCAAGACCTCCGATTGCGAATGGAAGGCTCTTCTCAGGCGCACGAGGTAACGCCTTTGCGCGCAATCACGCGGACGCTGTGTATACGGCTCGGCACCGAACCGGTCGGATCGCGCCCGCAACCAGCGCCGGTCATATCGTAGTTGACTTTCTTCGTCCCGCGGCCGGGCGATTGAGCGACGTGTCCTCTCTGCGACACTCTTACGTCGTTCCGGGGTCACGTTTCGGCCTACGGAATGCCAAATGACCTTCTCTTGATGTCTTCTGCGTGCGGCTCCATGTGTGATGAGCATCGTATGCAGACCTCGGTCTCCTAAGATAATCAATCTATGAAGGGGGCCAAAAATGAAGCGGACCCCTCGAAGGCGTCGTCTCAGCGCGCAACGGCGCCACGTGCTTCAATTGCTTGCCAGCAGTCAGAGCGGAATTACGGAGACGCTCCTGTTTGCACACGGCGTCACACTTCACATGCTAGCCCGCCTCCTTCGCAGCGGGCTCGCAACAGTCCAGCCCGAGATTATAGAGTCTGGGGACCAGACGATCGAAATTGGCCGCATCACGATCACGGACGCCGGCCGGCGGGCGCTTGAAACGTCGCATTGGCCAGAAATCCAATGAGCCCCTCGTTTCCGGAACAGCCTGACGCTGGACTCAACCGTTAGGTTGGTGTGCTGAGCCCTCACGTGTGTAGTTCGTCAGGTGACCGGATGGATTGATCGGGGCACGAGAGCCGCTTTGAGCGCGGGGTTGGCTAGTCCGATTTGCGGAGCGCGGCCTCTAGCAAACGAGGGGGGGCACGCTCCCCAAGTCTTGCCGCTGCGATAATACGTCCGGCGATCACTTCACGCGCCAATTCGGGCTATGGGTGTCGCCTAACGTTTCGCGGCAGCATCTAATACTTCACTCATCGCGGCAATTGCCTCAGGCTCGAACGCTCCGGGTAGTGCAAGAGTACGAATCGGCATGACCGCTACTTCCCCAAATGCGGCAGGTACTTGTGCGCTAGCTAGATCGTACCGGAAGCCGGTTACTGATGATTATTAATTCCTAATTCCTAGTAATCCTAACAAGAAACCTAGAAACCTAGGCGGTGCAACGCGGTAATACCTCTCCTGCCGGCGAGGACGACCCAGCCGGGCAACTATTTC
>JASHYD010000014.1 GCA_030043175.1 Xanthobacteraceae bacterium
TAGCTCGTCAATAAGGCGCCGACGAACATACCAACACATATTCAGCACATTATAGCTAATAACCTCTTCGGGCGTTGCTAAACCTTTGACTGAATAGATTGGTGTCTCTATGCGGAACGCCGAAAACATGAAATTCGCATACCGGTGGACAACATCGCTCTCGTAACGCCGCAAGGTAACGTAGAATAGATTTTTCTGACTATCTCTAAGTAAACATCCCTCCGGGCCTTCTTTGTTTAATGCAACCGCTATCATCCTAGAAAACTCATACTCGTAAAGGTCTTTATAGCGCCAATCTTTAGTCAATTCTCCCCAGGACCACCCGCCTGTGTCATTTACCTTTCCAAACAACCTCTGCCAACTCAGGGATCCCGACACGTAAGAGTCCGGGGGAATTGCGTTGCTCTGCAGACTACTAAGATTTTGCTCGGAGAGAGTTATACGGACACTAAAATTTGGCACGAGATCGAAATTTAAAATATCACGCTTGACAAATGCCCCAGCTATATCGCTGGCATTTCGTTCTAACATGCCTGGATTTACGTTTGGAAAGGCCTTCCATTCCGTAACATATATATTTTTAAGAAACGACCATATTTCTTCAGTTGTAGTTGGCAGTGATTTGTATATTTGTAGAACTTTCGGCGGATCTATTTTAGGATCATGCATAACGATTATCGACTTGTTATTAGTATTATTAATGAAGCTTTCAAAGTTGCCACACTCCCAAAGACAATAGCTCCAGTCTGCATCGTCTCCGGTGTAAAGCAAAATAAAAATGTCTGTTGTTTCTAATTCAGATCTGATCTTTGACCGAAAATCAGTTCCATAACGAAATTGAGCAGCGTTGATTACAGTTATTTCTGGCCCGCTGGCAGCAGCGATAAGATCACCAACAGTTTTTGCTGCAACACTATCAGTTGGCATCTTGTGGCTAATAAAAATTTTCAGGGACATCTTTGTGCTCCGATGGGACGAACCGCTACGACACGTCTCAAAGTGCAAATTTGCACGTTAGTACTTATTAAAAAGAACCGGCGCATCACACCAACAATATTGCATCATAGCGAGTCTTGTCAGATGTCATGACTGTCGTCCTTTCCTTTGTTCGATAAGTATCCTAGTCTTGTCTCGGCAACTCAGAATGTGACGGGCGGCACACAAGTCGTCTTTCTCGCCGGCTCAGGGTGTGACCGGAAACCGGTTATTGGTCATGACTGCCTTTCAATGCGAATTGCAAGCCGTGACCAACTTGAGGGGGGAAGGAACAAACAACGTTGTACGAGGGTTTCGATAAAGGCTCCGATGGCGCTTCGGGCTAGAAGCCATGAAACATCAACGGCACATACGGTAATTTATTACCTCGACACTTTGGCTCCTTGACAGGTCACATATTTGCCAGCGGCTCCACCTATCGCTCGCCTGACGAGTACGAAGCAACATTGGGGAGATTTCTAGGGGTCACGTCATTGCCTGAAAATCTCAATCACCGAGAACTGTACCAATTTCCTGTCTCAGATAGGGGTGCGCCCCAAAAGTGTCACCGATAGATTCAGCCAAAATGGGCTTGTGTGGAGGGTGTAAGTACGGGCCGAGCCACTCTGCCACACCACTGACGCGAACTTGACTCCCATCCCAGAATCAGCACGTTGATTCAGAACTTCAGCCTTTTGTCACGAACTCCTTCACCCGATCACCCTGGAGTGAACTAGGTCAGGGTGGTTTAGAAGCTCGTTTTCGGTATACGTACGAATTTAGGTTTCACTCGAAGCCCTGTCAGGTTGTATCGGCCTATTCAGTCAAGGCGCATCAGCTCTTTAGAAAAGCTTCTTGGGATCAATGATATCCGGCTCCTGGCTGGAGATCTCCTTCACACGCTTAATGAAATGAGCCGTGCCGCCAATATCGTCTCCCCCGCTGCCGTCCCACAGCGCGATCATTTGCACATTTCCATACCCTTGGGATAATTTCAACAGCTCATCGTTGCACGCCGAATAGGCGGTATCCGATTTCTGGAGACCGAGGTTGAATCGTGCATCTGGAGCCGTTTCCTCCCAGAGCCTGCGGAAGCGGCCCGACCAATCCCCGGTGTCGAGCCCTTCGACTGACGTAACCAGAAATTCCTCCGGTGAGAAAGGAAGAACAATCACCGTATCTATACTGAACGATCGACATACCTCGTGAAACAGAATGTCGCCACCGCGAGCCAGGCTGCCAAATCCTTTTACCGTTTCGACGTTGCGAGTCCTAATATAGTGCGCCACACGGCGTGCGATTTCTTCACGTGCCGCAGTCACTAGTTCAGGTGGAAAGCGCGGTGTCGTGCGGTCGGGAAGATCGACCATATGGCCTGTAAAAAGGATCGACAGCGGGCTCGTTCTCATAGCTTTCGGTTCCTCAGACCTGCATAACGGCGCCAAAACCCGACGTTGTGGATATTCAGCAACGTCGAACTGCACGATAAGCTCAATTATACAGCATTTGATCCTGTCGACGCACGAGGGCTATCGGCTCATCGCTCGCGGGGACGGCGATACGGTGAGCGGTTAATTCAACGGGCGTAGACTTCAAGCTCGATTTCCTCGAGTATGACGCACGAGCGGTCCGTTTGTGGCTTGGCGCAACGGATCCATTAGCAGCAACCCCCCACCTCGGCGTACAGCCCTACGTATGCCTCCCCTGCCTCCATTTTGTGGTCAGAATGCCCACCACCCGCCAGGGGGCGACTAACCTAGCCAGTTCTCGCCAATAACCACGAGGGGGCGACATTAGATTGTGCCATCGAGGCCTCCCGCCGGGCGTCGGCGAGCTGGCGAGTTCAACCAATAAACCGACTGAACGGCGCCATTTCCACAAATTTACTAGCATACGCCCGCCCAACGTCCTGCATCTTGCGAATGTTCGCCACCGCGTCCATTGCCGCCACATCCGCCGGGCTGAGCGTTGTCAAGCCCAGAGCGTCCAGGCCGGCTCGACTCAGATCGGGGTCGAAGCGGGCATAAAGAAACTGACGCTCGCAGTCTTCCTCTAAGGGGAGGACGGCGCCCGTGATCGGGTCGCCCTTTCTCGGAATCATATCGCCGAGTTCACGATCAATGACGGGGCCGAATACGCAGCGTCCGACCGTACGGCAGTTGACGTCCTGATCGACCGCCGACCCACCCATGAGCACCCCGGGCAGGTGACCGAGATTGCTTGTTATGAATTCGCCTCGCGCGTCGAGGCTTTGGCCGAGCCTCGCTGCCGACCCCGTGCCGACGGAAATGACCATCATTTGGTTTTCCCCCGTGGGCCAGCACAGCCGGTAATGTTGCAACGTCGCCATTCGGTAGAGGAGGAACCCAGGATTGTTGTAAGGGGTGACACCGCCATCGACAAAGACGAAGGTCTTGGTCGGGTCGTTCTTGTCCCAGCTCACGATTTCGGGGGGAAAATATATGGGAGCCGCGGTGCTGGCGCGAACCAGATTCCACAGCGGAATCTCCAAGTTGCAATCTTTGCGGGTCCGGTCGTTGTAGCGGGCCAACGGGTTGCTAGAAATGGGCCAGGGCGAATCCGTCGTAGCATTGCGCGTTACGATCAACAGCAGGCACCTTAGATCAGTCGCACCGAGCTTGCGATCGCCGAGCACCTCCATTAGCTTTTGCCTCAGGGGGTCGGCATCGTAAAAGTATCGCAGGCGGGTCAGCATTGCGGCCTTTTCGAACATTAGCGTCCCGGCGCTGATGTAGAAATTAATCAGATCCTCCACTGTTTTCCCGGCTGCGAGGCCTGCCGCAATGATGGCGCCAGTGCTGGTGCCTCCGATATAGTCAAAGTAATTGCCGAGGCGGAAGTCCCGGCCCGCGCCGGTCGCGGCCGCAAGCTGGACCTCGATCTTGCGCAGAATCTCCAGCGAGATAATTCCGCGAATGCCGCCGCCGTCGAGTGCCAGCAATCGCCGCCGCCGCGGCTTGGCATACTTGTCGTCCCAGTTGTCGAGATAAGGCATGGCTCTCCCCTTCATGCAACCGCAAATCCGCAGCGCCCTGCGCAAGTGTCTTCGTGTTGTGACTCTGGCAGTGGGGTGGTCTCCGCTGAGAGATCGGTCAATTCCGTGACGAGTTCTTCCCAAATTGAAGCGCCGATGATCTCACGACCGTCGTTGGCGATGCGATAGCGCGCCATCAGATCGCTAGCGAGGAAAGACCGATTTTCTGGCGAACGACGATCGAGGGTTTCGGCAAGCTCAAACCGCAGGTGATCGAAACGCCTCATAGCGGCTCTCCGAACGGTGAAGGTGGACTAACATCACGCAGCCTTCAGGCGGTGAGCTGCTTGGCGTCGATGCGGATCTCCACGATGGTGCCAGCGTCGTGCGCCAATCCTATCATGTGTGCCGTACCACCCGGCGCGTCTCCGGTTGTCTTACCATCCCATAGGGCGATCAAAGTGACCTTCGCGGCACCGCTCGCCTGCGCCATCTCGAGAACCCAGCGGTTCCCTCGCTCCCATGGGTTGAGACCGCTGTTCCGCAGCCATCGCGGCAGCTCCTCCTGATCGCTCAGCTGCAGAACCGGGCGCGAGGAGGCCAGTTCGAGGAAGCGGGCCCGCCAGTTCTCTTCGTCCGTGAACACCAGGCGACTAAAGCTTTCCTTTGGCATCGGCAGGCAGATCGTACTGCCAATCTCAAGCTCGCGGCAGATCTCATGACATAGAATATCGCTTCCGGGGGCGGCGGACGAAAGGACATGGACCCGCGTCGAGGGGTCAAGCACTGCCGTGAGCTTTTCACGGATGAGGTCGCGGGCTCTTGGTTCGCGGTCAGGAGGGAAGCGGGGCTTCTTGCGACCGGCCCCATCGACCCGATGCCCTGCGAAGACAATGATGTGGAGGTTCTTGTCTGGTTCGGAGCCCTCGACGATTGCGTCCATCGTCCGAATGATTTCGTTAGCGAGGTCGGCTTTGACGCCGAGGAGAGCAAAGAGCTGCAGTTGTCCCTTCGTTGCATCCCAAGCAAATCGACCATTCCTGGGAATAGCGTTCTTGTAGGCTTCGACCACGCGTTTATTGCGTTCCTCGACGAGGAACATCAGATCCGCGGCGCTGATCTTGGCCCAGAGCCGGTCGTCGTCGCTGAGGTCGGTTCGCGCCAGAGTCGCCTCAATGGCTTGCGAAACCATCGGCCGCGCCGCTTCGACCTGCCGTTTGAGCTCACCTTTGTAAGCGTTGGCCTGATCAGAATTGTCGAAGGCGTCTTGCCAGACGTCGCCGTCCGACAGAACCAAGGCAATGGTTCCTTGCTGCAGCGCGGCCAAGCCGGACCAATAATGATTTAAATCGCCGAGATATGCCCTGCGGTAAGCCTCGTAGGTCTCCCGAAGGGCTCGGTTTGTAGCAGTTTCACGTCGCTTCTCAGGTTCCGCCTGTGCTTCGAAGTCGAGGCGCCAAAGAGTTTTCAAGTTACGCGCCCGCAGGGCATTTGCCTCTGCCTGCTGGCTGGCGGATGACTTGTCGATCTTCAACACGCGCGCAATGGCCAGATTCGAGCTTTCCAGAAGCTCCGGCCTTTTTTCTTTTCGGTATTGGCGTTCGAAGAGGTTCGCCAAGGCGAGATTTGCTGAAAGGTCGTCGGGCTCGTTATCGCGGATGCGCTCCCAGGTTTTACGTGCTCCCGCGTAGTCCTTCAGATCCCACTGGGCCTGGGCCACAATGCGAAGCGCGGGCCACTGAAAGCGCAATCCCGCGACCTCGGAGGCCAGCAGTCGCAGCCAGCCCGCGGATGCCGCTGCTCTGGCCCGCGCAACGTCCTCCCCGAAATCTGCAGGGACAGCTTGGACAGCCGCTGGATCAACCTCCGGCAGGTCTGGCAACATTTTGAACACAGGGCTGTCTGTTTCGCGATCGCTCACCAGCGTGGCCTTAATGGCAGCGGTCAAGACCGCGCACGCCGCTGCCGGATTACCCACGTCGTAAGCCACATACCGATCCGTCAAGATGTCAAATGGGGTAGAGTCGACCACCGGACTACCCTTGATCAGGACGGTGCGTTTCTTGCGCAGCGCGTGCCGGATACCGAGCTCGTAAAAGACGTTCGCGTTGTGGTGGGTGATATCGCAGACGACCAAGTCCGCCTCGATGATGAGCGAAAACATGTCTTCGCGTATATTTCCGGCGTCGATGATCTCCCCAGCCGTCCCTCCAACGAGGCCGGCACTCTTCAACGCTGGTTCGATGAGCTCCGCGTCCACATGCTCGAAGTCGACTGCGCCTCCCCCGGAATCTTTCTTGATACCGAACGGCCGAATAATAAATGTGCGCTGCTTGTTGGCCGGCGGCATATCCACCTTATGCCTCCCCTCAAGTGCTCAAAGCCGGTCTCTGCCGGATTGTCTACCCGCCATGAACGCGAAAACGCCCAGCGCCGGAGCCGCGCGTTCTCTTGCCTTCGATACCATGATCGCGTGCATGTAAGTGTGAGATATCTCACAGTCAAAAGGAAGACGCCCGGGCTTTGCGGTTTGTTGCGATATTCGGCAAAATTGAGCACGGTCACCTCTCAAATCGAGATGGGCCGGATAGGGACACCTGCCGGCGCATTACCCACTGCCAGAAGGTCTGCGTAGACCATGTCGGCAGCCTGCGCCAAGGGGCGGCTAATCGACTCCCGAGCTGGACCGCCCGTTTTTTTGGTCATACGACTTGCCTGTTACAAATCATCATACCAAAGCCATTTCGGTTCACCTCGACCGCAAGGTGGTTTTAATGAGTTTTCGGGGGACGGACGGCATTGCGATGAACCGCTTCGATATTCGACTGAACGCACGGTTTTGATTACACGCCAAGCAGTGACCGCCTTCCTGCTCCGACCGATCGAAAAGCTCGGCTCGCCACTCTGGGACTAAATCTCGATTGACGAATAGTTAACATTTGATTAACATTCGTTTTACACTATTTCGTTTGATCTCACTCGTTGACGAGCTCCTATTGCGTTTAGATCTGCAGTTCGCAAAACAAACCACGCACTCGCGTACAGAGAGAGTTAATGAGTAGTAAAGCCAAGGTTTTTTGGAAAAAAGAGCGAAGTTGAATCCAGTATTTCGGCTAAGACAATCGCTTCGAGAACTAGTCACTCTCGAGTTATGAAAGTTGACAAACATGCAAGTCGGCATCGACAGTCATTTGTTCCTGCTTGGTCTTAGCATCACGATAGCTTGGTTCGTCGTCAGGTTTCTGCTCGTCCCGAGGACGCGCCGCGCCCTCGCAACGGCTGGGCATCATGGACTTATCGGCGTCGGCGGACGGTTGGGACTCCTGACCACGCTGCAATCGATCCTGGACGCGATGCTGGTTGCGGGTCTCTTCGTCGCGCTCTTCGCGCTTGCCCTGAACGGATACCTGGCAGGCCATGCCGACTCCACTAACGACGCGACGATCCAGAGGATCACCGCCGTTCGCGACGGGGTCGAACAAACGATCGATCATCTGGGGCAGTTCTCGGTGCCCCTGTGGATCGGCAGCCTCGCTGTCCTGGGCCTCATCTGGCTCGCGGCGTCGCGCTCATCTTCCCGCCGGTCATGGCAGGCCGCTTTGACAGCCCGCCGTACGGCGTTCCATTCTGAAATTTCTGATGTTCGTGGCGACGAACTGCTGGCGCGCGCCCAGGGCATCGACCCGGCCGGCGTAGAGGCCCTTGAGGAAAGAACGCAGCGGCTCATTGACGAAAACGACTCCAGGATCAGAGCCAAACAGACCGAGCCGGTTGCGAAATTCGGGGAAAATGTCGTCTCCCTCGATGACCTGCGTAACATCGAGCAGTCAGCGAGAACACAAGCGGCCAACACCGCGGACGCCAATATCAGTCAGGAAGAGCGCGACAGGCTCGTCCAGTTCGCCGATCGCCTGCGCGGGGACATAGACGGGATCGAAGGTCAGCTCGGCGTTGCACTCATGACGCTCAAAGGCACGCGCGAGGTCTCTCTGAAGGTCGCCAAAGCGGATCCCCGAGCGGCTATGGCGGCGGAAGAGCGCGACAGTGCGCTGCGCAGTCTGATCGTGGAAATGCAGCTGTCGACGCATAACGCCCTTTCGACCAGCAGATCGCAGCGGGAACCGGAACTGATCCGTGAGTGGGTTGCGACGGGCGCCACCAGCGTCGCTACGGTGCGTACGACGTCCGCGCTTGGGCGATCGGCCCGTTTCGTCAGTCTCATCATCATATTCCTGAGCTTCGTCGGGCTCGGCGTCATGGGGGTGGGGCCTGCCATCACTGCGAAAGCCGCTGCAATCTCACTGCAGCTGATGGGGTTGACTGCGGCGCCAGATCTCGCGAAGGCGGCCGACCAGGGCGCGGCCGACGCGCCACAATCCGATTCGCAGTCGCAACTGGCGTCCGATGAGGCAACAGTAAATTACCTCCGTCAGTCGTTCCGGAGTGCGATCGCCCGTGGCTTCATGGACGAGCGGGCGGCTTACCTCACCGCCCAGGGCCGCAGCGAGCGCGAGGTGGCGCGAGAGCGCTTTGAGCATGCGACTATCGAGGCGCGCCAGCGGGTGCTGCAGGCCACCGCTCGATTGGCCGCGCCGAGCCTGGAAAGCGGACGGCCGGCTCAGCGTTTCCGCTTCTCGGAAGATTTCTACCCCGACACCGGCGGTCCGGGCGCTGTTCTGGATCAGGCGATTGACCATCGCATCGAAATGTTCCAGCAGCGGGAGGGATTGTGGATCGCGCTGCGCACTGCGGCGGCGCGGCCGGCGCCCGCCGATCTGGCTGGCGACGCTTTTTTGAAAACGCTGTTCCCAAACATTGATTCGGGGAACTTCGGCATCCGTCTGTGGGCCGAGCGGGCCAGCATCGACTTCGCGCTTCAGACGGCCCGGAACGGGCGTGTTCCAGACAAAACCTACCACGCCCCGCCATATCAGGACGGTTACGACTTCCTGACCGCGCGCGACCGTCGCTTGGTGGCCGATTACCAGGCCGACGCACCGCAGCGGATGAACCGCGCGGTTGCAGCGGTCCACGACGGCGCCATCGACCCGGGTTCGCTTCATAGGGACGTGCCGGCCGCGCTAGGCCGGCTGGTGCAAAGCCCTTATGACGATACATTCCCGCCGTCCTCAGGCGGCGGGGGTGGCTTCGGTCCGAATCCTCCAGAGCCGGATGGGCTGCACCCCTTCACGCCCCCTCCGAACCTAGGTCCGGGACCAAACCGTCCCGCGCGGCCGACACGCGTCGCTTCGGCAATCCCGTCGCGCTCTTACGCCAGGGTGCGATTCAGCGGCCGGATCGGCGGCGTCGTGATCGGGATCGACCCGCAGCCCGGCGGCGACGAACTCGACATACGGCGCTTCGAGTGGCAGCTGACGTCGAACATCGTCCAGCTCACGCTGGCCGACGGCGCTGGCTGGCAGGTCAAGCTTGGGCCGTACCACGCCGCCATCGTTCATCAGGCCCTTGCCTACGCGGCCGACGGGCGCGTGGTTACGGCAACGATGCCGCAGCCTCAGGCCTCCAACGACGATGAGATCAAACTCGATGCGAGGCGCGTCGTCGTGCATCCGGCCTTGGAGGACACTGCCTTTGCCTGCCGGGCGATCGAGGTCGACCGGTTCGTGGATGCGTTCACGATCCCGGACGACAAGTCGTCCGATGCCTTGAGCGAACGGATCACGGACGTGAGGGGTGCCGTCGACCGTCTTGGTACGCTTCTGCAGGTTACGGCGGCCACACCGGCGTGGAAGCGCTCAGAAATCTCTGACTCGCGCAGCTTCGGTCGGTTCGTCCAGCCGATTGCCCGCCTCGCGCAGACATGCGGTACGGACGCGCGATGCTTTCCGGTCGACCAGTACAAAACGTACGGATTTCGATTTGGCGGCGCTTCGGGCTTTCTTGCCTGTCTCGCTGAGAAAAAAGAAGCCGGCGCTTGTTTCAACAGCCTGGACGAGTCCCGCATTGAGACGAGCTGGCTGGTCGACAGCGGCGTGCGCGAAGCCCCCTTCCACCTTGACAGGAAATTCGCGTTCCTGACCGGTGAAAACGAAACGGCCGATCGCTTATGGCCGCTCGATTTCATGATACAGGCGGTCCCTCAGACCTTCGCGGAAGGTGACGTCCGCGTTGGCGAGAACTGGGAGCCGTGGCGGTTTCCGACCATCGACAGCGCGATCAAGGAGGCGGTCGCTCGCGGCGTTGACCAGAACCCCGATGCTCGCGCCGTGCTGGCGAACATCCGCGATTTCACCATACTGCAACGGCTGTTTCGCGTAGCGTTCAAAGGCGACCTGGGCTTCGAGTTCCCGCTTGATGAACTGGTGAAACTGCAAAGCGTAACCGCCCCGTTCGTCAAGACCGAATGGAGTCTGCGCTGGAACCCGACCCAGCCACTCATCGAGACCCTGAAACACGAGCATACGGGCCTCATCGCGATGCTCGAAATGATCGTTTCCGACCCGACGGCCGGCGAAACTTGCAAGGCGGTCGCACGTGCCTCCCTGCAAGCGGCAAAAGACGCGCCGTGGCCGGAAAAGGGAGAAGGCCTATGGTCCTCCGTCGGCGGCGTTGAAAATAGCTGCACGGGGACCGCGGCGGCCTCGCCGCTTGCCAATCGACTGGCGTTGTTGCGCCGATATGACCTTGTTGATGAGGCGATCCACATCGATCAGATGCGCCGATCGCCGCCGGTTCCGTTCAAGTGTTCGCCATTGTAGATGAACAGGCACCCAACAGGGGACTTGGGCGCCGGCTTTCCCGGCCAGCGCCCATAAGTCATTCATCGGTCCATTCATTGACGCGTTCTTGCTGCGTGCCATTCTGAATCGCCGATTTCAAGTGCGGCGAGGAGGGCTTTCGCGCGGTTCACGTCGCATAGCCCCTCGCGGCAGCGATTGAGATACGCCGTCGTCAAATCGTAAGCGGCGGCCCAGTCAGCCTGCCGGCGTTCCACTTCGATCTGACGCTCGAAGGCGAGCGCCTCCAGCGGCGCAAACCGCGCCCGGAACGCGAGCTGCCGGCACTCGGCCGCAGCCCGCCGGGCGGAGCGGAACTTGTTGCGTTCAAGCTGCACGGCCGCGAGCCGCTCGAGCGACTGGCACAGCAGTCGCGCGTGTCCGAGCCGCCGTGCCGTCCGGCTCGCAGCATCGAATTGACCTGCCGCCGCCGGCCATTTGGCCCGCATCAAAAGCAGCTGGCCGCTGTGGATCTGCAGCTGGCCTTCCAGCAGGGGATCGGGCCAGCGACAAAGGCTTGATGTCAGCCGGTCAATGAGGGCTTTCTCCGTCCCGGCATCCAGCTCCCCGACGCCGTCCGCGCACGCGGCGAGCACCGTCAGTCCGATCGTGATGCGGGCCGATTCATCGGCACACACAGGCTCGTGTCCTCCGGCTAGCTGGTGGGCAAGTTGCAGGAAATAGTTCTGATCGCGCCTGAGGAACGCGACGAGGCTCGTCCGTTCGTCGGCATGCGCGTTTGCTGCTAGCGGCGTCTGGCTGTCGCACCGCTCAAGGAGCCGCAGCGCGGCGTCGGTGTCGCCGGCCCGCGCCGCCATCAGCCCGAGCTGATACGTCGTCTCGTCGACAAGCACCATGCTGGCGGGAGCGGCGAGCCTTGTCGGCCAGCCGGCGATGACCCGCCGCCGCGCTTGCGGTGTAAGGCGCATAAGCCAGCCCTCCGCGAAGGTAACACCGACGTTCATCAGCGCCTGAACGTTCACCGGATCGGACAGAAGCGCTTCGAGCCCGCGCGCCGGATCGCGTAACTCGGCCAGCCGCGGCGCTTCCGTCCAGCGACGGACCGCCGACGCCTCCTGAAGCGCGACGCTCAATCCGGTCGTGACACGCTCAACGTGGTCTGGGGCGGCGATGAAGTCACCATCGACCCAGGAAAGCAGCGGACCGCCGACGAGGTCCAGAAGAGCATCGCGCGCCACCAGCGACGACCCGAGACTGAGCCGGATTACCGACCACAGGTGCGGCGGTAGCGCGCCCGTCGCTGCCCCGGCGCCGGACTCCTGCGCCGCGGCGCCGGCGGTGGCGCGGATTTCCCATTCTTCCAGACCGTTCACGCTCACGCGGATCGCAAGCAGCGCATGTTTGACCGCGTCATGCCAGGGCGCCGGCATGACGGACGTGAGGCCGGCAATGACCTCGTCCGCCATCGCCGCGCCGGAGACGCACGCGACCAGTTCCTTCAGGCGCTTGTCGAGCGTCTCAAAGACGCCGTGGCGTCGCAATTCGTCGAGCGCGAGGATCAGGCTGGAAAGATTTGTGCTCCAGGGCGCGGATGAGAGAACGCCCTTCTGCTGGGGCGTGAGGTATTTGCCGAAAAGCTGGAGATATTTCTCCGCAAATGTCGTGGCTTCATCTGGGCTGACGCACCCGACCGTGTGCGTGCTCCAGCCCATGTCGGCCGCCTGCGCTTGCAGCCGTTCGCTGCGGGTGATGAGCGCAAGACTGCATCCGCGAGGCAGGGCGGTCGGAATCCAGGCGAGGTCGGCGCGGGCTTGGTCCGCCACGTCGTCCTCATAGTGATCGAGCACGATGCGCCGCGCCGCAGGCTGCCGCGACATCAGGCTCAGCAGGGCCGATGTTAGACGGTCCGCCGTCCCGTCGCCGCTGATGAACGTCCCGGTGGGATTGATGCTCGGGGGCGCATCCGGCGCCCGCAGCGCGCGGGGCAGGCCACCATCGCCTAAACGCCGCCCATCGATATACAGCCCACGGGGATCTTCGCTGATCCAATGCCGCGCCAGCCAGCTCGATCCGATACCGCGCTCGGCGGTGACGAGCGTCGGACGTCGCGCGGCGGTGGCGCGGCGCAGCCTATCGATGTCGCGCGATCGCGGAATCTCGGGAAGGCCGGCCGCGACTGGCTCCGGGCGGGCAACGGCAGCCTCCGCGGTAAGAATGCGATTGAGTTCGTCATCGACCTGGCGCTCGAACTCCTCGAAGCTGTCGTATTCGATCACCTGAATACCCGGCGCCGATAGCGCCCACCGTCGCAATGCCTCGCTCGCCGTCCATTCCGCTTGATCACGATCGACCGTGGCGGACAGGCGGTCGGAGCGGAGCATAATCGTAAACCGGCGCCTCGCATCGCTCTGCGCCAGATGCACGGCGTAGCGCATCTCGATTTCGGTCATGCTAGCTTTTGCCGGCATCGCTGCGGCAAATCCAGTATCGAAACGCTGAAGGACGTCACGGGGCGGAGACCAACCCACCCGCCGTCCCAACATTCCGAGAAACAGAGGGTGACAGTTCGCAATCTCGCGCAGGCAAACGACCAGCGCCCCTCCGTCACGCGCCATGAAATCATTGACGCCCCACCGCAGATCGACCTCCTGCAGCGCGGCCCCCAACGCAGCGAGCGCAGCGCGCTGGCGCGGAAGCACCAGACGCGAAAGAATGTCGCGCTCTTTTTGCATGTCGCGGAAGGTTGAGGAGATGAACAACCGGAGCAATCGCACGGGCGCCTCTCTCGGGACGGTGCAAAGCGGCTGGCGGACAGGCGCAACGTCATATGTCACGCCTGCTCCGGCTCACGTCGGCATTTATATTTAAAGCAAGCGAGATCGCAAACATCTGATTTTCGCGGCGCGCAGCAAGATGTTTCGCTATGGCCGGCATTCTGTTCCTGCCGGTCGCGCGCTAGAGTAGTGCTACCCTGCCCGACCGACCACGGGGAATTGGCGACCAGGCGCAAGAGCTTCTGATGCTGCATCGAAACGCGTCTCATCGTCACCACCGCCATCGGCTCCGCGCTGCGCCGGGCCCTCTGTCGCCAGCAGAGCCATTGTCGTCTCTCCTGACTGTTCATCGAAGCCCCCATGGGGCTTCGATGGCGGTCTTCAGGCGACGGACGGCCGACCTGCACCCGCAGGCGAGTGCCGGGACCGTCGACCGAGCCGAAGATTTCACGGCTCTATGTTGTTTGCCCGCGGTGCTGCTGCTCTTTTGCCGAACGCTGATGGCCCCTCGCACGGGGAAGCCGCTCGTGTCGAGGTTCGGCCCCAGCGCGGCCAAAGGAGATCTGGCCGATTCTGGCTACTTTCCGGAGCTGGATACGCGAACAAACGCGGCGTCGCCGACTCGGCACTTAATAGATGCCAATGATTTTGACTGATCTTTCGGCGGTGCCCGGAGATGATCCCACCGTCTACATAGCAGCGGCGATCCGCGGTTTCGTACTTGATCGGGCAAGGGCGCATGGGCGCGGCCGCGCCAAATGCATTACCGTCGTAGGATGGCGGGTCGGAGCCTTTCTTGCCTCGCGAGGAATGCGCTTGCACAGGGGAAAAAAGTCGACGAACCGCCATTGCGGGAAGGTGATCGAGGCACAGCCGACCCTCGGCCAGCTCAGCCCATCCGGAGGCTGCGTGGACGCCCCGCGGACAGACCGCTATGAGACGTGACGACCGTTGGCCCCCTTTCGGCAAGAGATCGACAACGCTTCGCGCGCAATCAAGTCCGTGTTCGCATCGACGGCGGCAAAACGGCGGCATGGACGACGGGCTCCCGCTGCAGTATCGCTGCAACATCGAATTCGAGCTACATGGAGCGGATGGTCGAAAGCGAGCCGCGAAGGCCTTCTTTGATCTCAAGGCCACGACCCCGCTTCGCGGCGACAATGCTCTCGCTGGTCGCGGTCGAAGGCGGTTAGACGATTTTATCCGATCGCTCCAGCGGTACGGCTGAGTTGAATTAACAGTGGCTGCGGTATCAACGAACGAGACCGCTCAGATATGATGCGCCGCGATGATTGCTGACAGTGGATGGGAAGCACCATCCTCTCATGATCCCCTGCCTGATTGACACAACATAGATTGGGCCGTACCCGAGGGTATCAGAATGAAATGCTGTTCCATCTCTTGGAATAGCCCTCGGGCAGGATGCTGATATGCCAAGCTTCGACGTCGTCGTTGTCGGTGGCGGTAACGCTGCGCTCTGCGCCGCGCTTGCAGCCGCTGAGAAAGGTGCAAGCGTCGCGTTGATGGAGCGCGCGCCGGAAGAAAAGCGTGGTGGCAATTCGCGCTTCACCGGCGGGGGCTTTCGGATGGTCCACCAAGGCGTGCGGGACATCAAACGGATTGTGCCGGACCTCAGCGACTCTGATATCGCCCGCACCGATTTCGGTGAATACAGCCGGCAGACCTATCTCGACGATCTCGGGCGCGTGACGCAATACTTCATCGATCCCGATCTCGCCGAAACGCTGGTCGACAATTCGACGGACACCGTGCACTGGCTGATGGGCCGCGGCGTCAAGTTCCTGCCGAATTACGGGCGGCAGGCGTACAACCACGAGGGTCGATTCAAGTTCTTCGGCGGCGTGGTGATTTACGCCAATGGAGGGGGCGCCGGGCTCGTCGAGTCCGAGTATAAAGCGGCGGTCAAGGGTGGCATTTCGATCCGTTACGGCGCTCGCGCTGCCGCGCTCTTGCGCGGCAGGACAGGTATCGAAGGACTGCGGGTGCTGGTCGACGGCGTTGAGGAGACGACCTCTGCGAAGGCCGTCGTACTGGCCTGCGGTGGCTTCGAATCCAATCGCGAAATGCGCGCTCGCTATCTCGGGCCCGGGTGGGACATGGCGAAGGTTCGCGGCACGCGCTACAATACCGGTGACGGCATCCGCATGGCGCTCGACGTCGGTGCGCAATCCTACGGCCAGTGGTCAGGGGCGCACGCGGTGGCATGGGAGCGTTATGCCAGCGATTACGGTGATGTCGACGGACAGCACAGCGCTGGCTATCGCCACTCCTACCCGTTCGGTCTGATGGTGAACGCCAACGGCGAGCGCTTCGTCGACGAGGGCGCCGACTTTCGGAATTATACCTACGCCAAATATGGCCGCGCAGTATTGGCTCAACCTGGCGGCTATGCGTGGCAAGTGTTCGATTCGCAAGCGCTTCCGCTACTGCGCGATGAGTACAAAATGCGCGGCGCAACGAAGGTGCGCGCCGACACTTTGGAGGAACTGGTCGAGAAGATGCAGGACGTTAATCCAGCAGGGTTCCTCAAAACCATCCGCGACTACAACGCCGCGGTGAAACGCGACACCAAGTTTGATCCCAACATCAAAGACGGCAAGTCGACGATCGGACTGGCACTCAACAAAAGCAACTGGGCCAACACTCTGGAGAAGGCGCCGTTCGAGGCCTATTCGGTCGGTTGCGGAATTACCTTCACCTTCGGTGGCCTCAAGATCGATCCGTCGTCGCGCGTGCTCGACATCGAGGATACGCCGATCCCCGGTCTCTTTGCGGCGGGCGAACTCGTCGGCGGGCTGTTCTACTTCAATTATCCGGGCAGCGCCGGATTGATGGCAGGCGCCGTGTTCGGGCGAATCGCGGGACGCGGCGCCGGCGAATTCGCCCTGGCTCGCTAAGTCAGATTTCGGTAATGCATCATCAACGCCCGCGGTCTGCCGCAACGGCCGCGCGCCGCTCTTCCAATACGCGCCTCGTATAGTTGGCAATGCCGCCATCCGCGATCAACCTGAGCGACTCGGACGCCATCGGCGGCAATTGCGTTAGATAGCCGGTGCGCAGGTTGTGCAGCGTGCTGCTCGCGAGGTCAATCTCGACCTCGTCGCCTTGCGTGATCTGCTCATCGATCCGTGGCGATGTCACGATCGGCAGGCCGACATTGATGGCGTTGCGCATGAACAACCGGCCGAAACTCGGCGCCACGACCGCGGCGATGCCCGCCTCCTTCATTGCGGCCGCCGCTTCCTCGCGGCTTGAACCGCAGCCGAAATTCGGGCCGCCGACGATGATGTCGCCGCGAGCGACCTTGCTGGGAAAATCCGCGTCGATGCCGACCATGAGATGGCTCGCCATCTCACCGGCCTCGTAGGTCGGCCGAAACCACTTCTTGGGAAAGATGAGGTCGGTGTTGACGTTGCGGCCGAAGGTCCAGGCCCTGCCCTTGATGAACATGGCGCGCCTTTAGTAACTGAACGTTTGCGCCGGCGAGACGATGCGGCCGGCGATCGCCGACGCCGCGACCGTCGCCGACGACGCGACGTAAGCGTTGGCCTCAGGGCTGCCGAAGCGCCCCTTGAAGTTGCGGCTGGCGTTGGTGATGGCATTTTCCGCCGGCGCCAGCATGCCCTGGTGGCATCCCGAACAAGGTCCGCAGCCCGGCACCCCGATGGTGGCGCCGGCCTCGACCATGATGTCGAGGAGGCCCTCGCGCATCGCCTGCTGGTAGGTCTCGCGCGAGCCCGGATTGACCATCATGCGCGTGTGCGGCGCCAGCCCGCGTCCCTTCATGATCGCGGCGGCGATGCGGAAATCGTCGATGCGCCCGCCCGTGCAGGTGCCGAAGATCGCCTCGTCGATCCGCACGCCGTTGAGATCTGCGGCCTTGCGAATGGTGGAGAGATCGTGCGGAATCGCGACGAGGGGCTCGATCTCGGATACGTCGAGATCGACGATACAGCTCAAGTCGCCCTCGCTGTCGGTCGTCTCGGCCGTCCATGTGCGGCCCGGCGCGCGCCGCGCGACCCAGTCAGCCGTCGTCGCGTCGGGCTGGATGTATCCGGTCTTGGCGCCGAAATCGATCACCATGTTGCAGAGCACGAACCGCTCCGCCATCGGCATCCGCGCCACCAAGGGACCTGCGAACTCAACACCGAGATAGGGCGCCGCGTCCTCGCCATAGAGCTGCGCGATGCGCAGCGCAATGTCCTTGGCACAGACACCGGGCTTGAATCCACCGACAAGATCGAAGCGGATCACCTCGGGCACCTTGAGCCAGTTGTACCCGAGCGCCAGATACGAGGCGATGTCGGAGTGCCCCATCCCGGTCGCCACACACCCTAGCGCGCTGTTGGTGACGGTGTGCGAATCGGTCCCAAAAATCAGGGCGCCGGGAAATGCGTAGCCCTTCTCCGGGAAGATCACATGGCCGATGCCCTCGCCGGCGTGGAACTTGGTGATGCCCTGCTTCGCGATCCATTCGCGCGTCCGTTTCTGTGACGCCGAATCCTGCGGCCGGATCGGCGGATAGTGATGATCGAACACCACGATGACGTTGTCGGGCGCGAACACCTTCTCGCCGCCCATCTTGCGCATGAGGTCGGCGGCGCGCGCAGCGCCGCGGTCGTTGAGCATGACGCAGTCGGGCACGACGTTGACGATCTCGCCGACCTCGACGCTCTTGCGACCGGCGTGGCGCGCGATGATCTTCGAAATAGCGTGCATTAGAGCACCTTCACTTCCCACCGCTCGGTGGTCTTGCTCTCCAGCGTGCCGACGATCAGCCGCTCGGTGATGTAGCCGACGATGCTGACGAGGATCATCGCCATCATCAGGTCGTTCGCGCGCAACTGGTAGCGCGACTCCATCAACACCGAGCCGATGCCCGACTGCGAGGCGAGCATTTCGCCGGCGACGATCATGCGCCACGCGCCGCCGAGCGCGATGCGCATGCCGGTGATGATGTAGGGGATCGAGGCCGGCAGGATGACACGCCGCAGAAGCGTCAGCCTCTTCGCGCCGAAGCAGCGCGCGGCATCGATCAAAATCGGGTTGATGTTGCGGGCGCCGGCCTCGGTGTTGAAGTAGAGCGGAAAGAATTCGGCGATGAAGACCACGAAAATCACCGCCGCATTGCCGAGCCCGAACCACAGGATCGCGAGCGGGATCCAAGCGATGCCGGGGATCGGGTAGAGCAGGCGGATGACCGGGTCGACGTATTCGCGCGCGGTCCGAAAGCGCCCGACGAACAGGCCGAGCGGAATTGCGAACGCGGCCGCGACGGCGAAGCCCGAGATTGCTCGCGCGAAGCTCGCCGCTAGGTGCTCGTAGATGTTCGGGCCGTAGAGCCAGCGCTCGGTGGAAAGGGTCAGCGTGTCGACGATGGTGCGCGTGACCGCGAGCGGCGGCGGCAGGATGAGCTGCAGGTCGTAGGCGACCGACATCACCTGCCAGACCGCGAGTAGCACCGCGATGCCGGTTGCGCCGCGCACGATCCTGCGGCGCCGCTCGCGTCGCCGGCGCGCGAGGCCGTAGGCGCCGAGCATTTCGCCGACGCCGGCTGCGGTCACCTCAGGGATGACCGCCTCTTCGGACGATGGAGCGCGCGCGTCCATTAGGCCGAAAGCGGTTGCAGGCTCAGGTCGAACACGTCGGGGAACGGCTTGAGCTTGGGCGAGAGCTCGCCGCGTTCGACCATCGCCTTGCCGATGAAATCCCACCACTTCTGCGCCTGGGCCTGGGTGAGGCGGGTGGTCGGATTCATGCGCTCCTGCGCTTCCTTCACGATCTTCTCGTCCTGGCCGCTCCATTCGGCGATCAGCGGGACCATCATCTGCGGCGCTTTGGCGTACGCTTCGTTGGCGTCGAAGATGGCGCGCATGAATCGCCGCGCGAGCTCGTTCTTCTTCTCGATGACTTCGCGGCGGGATGCCATGAGGGTCGCGGGCGGTGGGTCGGCGCCCATGTCGCCGCGTGCTGCTTGCATGAAAACGTGGCCGGCCTTGTTGACGGTGGCAAGCGTCGGGGTCGGCTCGGAATGCAGGAAGCCGTCGATCTGCCCGGTCAGCAGCGCCGGCATCATGTTGGCGGCCTCGATGCCCATGAAGCGCCATGGGATCGCCTTGAGGTCGATCTTCTTTTCGGTCAGGAGATAACCGCGGAAGAACGCGAGGTGCACCGAGGAGAGAGAGGAGACCGCGATGCGCAGCGGCTGGCGCAGCACCTCATCAATGGCCTTTGGCTGCAGCTTGTTGGACAGCACCAGGCTGGTGTGGCCGGGGTTGGCGCCGCTCACGACCGCAAGCGGCGCCCGCCCGCCGGCCTCTATCAGCCGTGAATTGAGCCGAGGAATTTCCGGCGCCCCGCCCATGTAGAAATCGAGATTGCCGCGCCAGAGCTGTTCGACGCCCTCCACGGTCTGGCCTGACTTGAAACGGACCTCGACCACGTTGAGCTTGTTGCGCTCATAGCAGCCGGTGCGTTTGGCGATCTCGTGGATAACCGTCGTGAGGTTAGGATGGAGCACGCCGAAACGCACCGTATCCGCCTCGGCGGCGCGCAGGACGCACGGGCTCGCAATGGCGGCCGTGGCGGTTACGATCAGGCGCCGGCGGTCGATCATGGCCTTCTCCTTCAGCGGCCGCTGAGCCGCTGCATGATTGCCGTGAGTTCGAGGCGCAACGCATTGGCCTGCGGCGAATTGCGATCGCGCGGTCGCGCCAGATCGAGAGTGACGCATTCGCTGACACGGCCTGGCGACGGCGTCATGATGGCGATGCGGTCGGCGAGATACACCGCCTCGTCGATGTCATGGGTCACGTAGATGACGGTGCGCGGCTCGGCGAGCCATGCATCGACGAGATAGCGCTGCAATGCCATCCGGTTGACCGCGTCGATCGCCGAGAACGGCTCGTCCATCAGCAGTACCGAAGCGCCGGTGAGCGCCCACGCGCGGGCGACGGCCACGCGATGCCGCATGCCGCCGGACAGTTGGTAGGGATATAGGCTCGTCGCCTTTTCGAGTCCGACGATGCGCAGGACTTGCGCGGCGCGCTCCGCGACCGCGTGCTTCGGCATGCCGCTCATCTCGAGCCCGAAGGCGACGTTGCGCAGCACGGTCAGCCACGGAAACAACGCCGGCTCCTGGAACACCACGCCGCGGTCGGGGCCGGGCTCCTCGATCCGCTTGCCGTTCAGCCGCACCTCGCCGGCAATCGGCTTCATCAATCCGGCGACGATCCGCAGGAAGGAGCTCTTGCCGCATCCGGAAGGGCCGAGCACGCACAGGAATTCGTTGCGCGGGATCGCGATTTCGAAATCCTCAAGTGCGCGCGCCCAACCGTTCTGCCCCTCATAGGCGTGGCTGACGCCGCGCGCCTCGATGACGAAGTCCGACGATGGCGCTATCCTTGGCGCGGTCGCGGCCGTAGTCGCAAGCACGTGATTACCTCGATTTATTCCATCACGTGGAACGTTATTTCATTGTCAAGCCACCGTAGTTCGTGTTGATTGGAGCGGTCAAGTGCGGCGGCCCGGGACCAATTCGCACAAGCGCGCCAGGCATGAACGTCAATCCTTCATCGAACATCGAGCGGCCGACCACGCGGCTGCGCCGCCTCATCAACCGCAACGACCGCGTGCTTGTGGTGCTGCATCCACCGAGCGCGACGCTTGCGCGGATCATGGAGCAAGCTGGCTGCGAGGTTGGCTTCATTGGCACCGGAGGCGTCTGCGGCGCATATACGGGGCTCGCCGACGTCGGCATGCTTACCATGATGGAGTGCGTGCAGATCGCCGGCTGGATCGCCCAGTCGGTGAACTTCCCGGTGATCATGGACGGCGACACCGGCCATGGCGGCATCATGGCAGTCCGGCGCATGGTGCGCGAGTGCCTCCGCGCCGGCATCGCCGGCGTGCGGATCGACGATCAACCGATCGAGGCCAAGCGCCGCACCCAGAGCGCAGGCGTCACCGTCGTACCGCTCGAGCAGGCGGTCGCGCGCTACCGCGCCGCGGTCGACATGCGCAACGAACTCGACTCCGACTTCATCATCATGGCTCAGTGCTACGCACGCGACGCGGAGAACTCCGGCCTCGACGACGCGATCGCGCGCCTCAAGGCCTATAAGGAACAGGGTGGAGTCGATTGGGTGCAACTTGAGTCGCCGCATTCGGCCGAGGAGATCGCCCGCGCCCGCGCCGCGGTTACGGGACCGTTCTCCTTCATGAAGGGCAAGCTGCCGCGCTATCTGTCGCTCGAAGAGCACCGACAACTTGGCGTTCATATCGCCTGGCTACCGGGCTTCACCCATCACGTGCTGTGGGCCGCGATGTGGGACTTCATGAACGACTTTCAGGCGCGAGGCGTCGTGGCCTTCGAGGATTTCCAGTTGCGGCGCAAGGACAAGCCCTATCCGGACCCGACCGTCGGCGCCGGGGGCGAAGACGCCGCCAAACAGCAGGCGCTGGAAACGCTCTATTTCGCGCGCGACTGACATGCGCATCGAGCGGATCGAGATACGCGTCACCGACCTCAAGACCCGTCTGCAGCGCCCAGCGCTCAACCGGTCCCACGATAACGGCGCGCCGAGCGCGCTCGTCGGCAAGCCGGTGCTAGCGAAGCTGTTGCCGAAGGCGTCGTGGGCTTGGTATCGCAGTCCGATTTTGTCGTGAAGGACGGCCACGTCGCGCCACCAAGCGGACCAGGGCTCGGGATCACGGTCGACGAAACCGCCCTCGACTCTTTGACCCTTCTCAATAAGGCGGTCCAATAGGGCCGGCACGATGGACACGAAGCCTGATGGTGCCCTCGTCACGTCGCAGCTCGGTCAATGGATTTCCGAGCTCACGATCTCTTCCATCCCGGGCGACATCCTCTCTCACCTCAAGCTCTGCCTGCTTGACTCGATCGGATGCGGGTTGTTCGGCGCGATCCAGCCCTGCGGCAGGATTGCGGGCGATGTCGCGGCGACTTTCAGCCCTGACGGCATCGCATCGCTGTTCGCGCGAGTCGAAAAGGCCAGCCCTGCAGATGCCGCGCTCGCCAACCGTACGGCCATTCACGGCTTCGAGATCGATGATGCGCACATAACCTCGTCGCTGCATCCCGGTGCCGTCACGCTGCCGGCAAGCCTGGCAGTCGCCGAGGCGCGACAAGGACCTGGCGCCGACCTCCTCACCGCGCTTGCTACGGGCTATGAGGTCGGGCTGCGGGTCGGCATCTGCGCCGGGGTTTCGCATTCGACCAGCGGCTATCATGTCACCGGCACGGCAGGTGCGCTCGGTGCCACAGCTGCGGCAGCGCGCCTGCTGAAGCTTCCGCCCCTGCATGCAGCCATGCACTCGGGCTCGGCGCGACTCAGGCCGCGGGCCTTTACGCGACACGCACCGACGGCATGGCCAAGCGCTTCCATGCGGGTCGCGCCTCACAGAGGGGCGTGGTCGCCGGCTATCTCGCCGAGCGCGGGTTTACCGGGAGCCTCGATGCCCTCGAAGCGCCGTTCGGCGGGTTCATGAGCACGCTGCGCGGTCAGCCCGATCCAACAACGATGCTGGCGGATCTCGGCAAGCGGTGGGAGACGGCCCGCGTCGGCCCCAAGGCCTATGCGGCCTGCGCGAGCGCTCATACCACCATCGACGGCATTCTCGAATTGCGCCGCCGCGGGCTTTCGCCTGACGATCTTGACCATCTGACCGTGCGGGTGAGCCGGAAAGGGCCACCTCAACATCGGATGGCCCTACCAGGGCGGCGACGTCATCGCCGCCCAGATGAACGGCTCCTATGCGGCGGCCGTGACGTTGCTCGACGGCGCAGCCTTCATCGACCAATACAACGAGGCACGGCTCGCTGATCCGCAGATTCTCGCGCTGATATCGCGGATTGACTTCCGGCACGATCCCGAGCTCGACCGCGGCGGCGCTGCTATGCGTCACGCCGTGCTGATCGACGCGGTGCTGAAGGACGGCTGCAGATGTCGACAACGGTCGAGCAGCGACGCGGCTCGGTCGATTATCCGCTGTCGCGCGATGAGGTCAAAACGAAGTTCGCCCGTACGGCCGCAGTTGTACTACCCCCGTCAGCGATCGACGAACTCGTTGAGCTGGTCGAAAAGATCGATCGGCAGGCGGATCTCAGCCGATTGGCAGCATTGGTCACGACCGCGACGTAGCGGTTGGCGGAACTTCGCGCCTCGATGCGATGGCCGAGCCTCGTGGACGCATGCGCGGCACCCTCCAGCAGCAGGTCGGGCGTGAGACCGTCGATCACCGCGACGGTCCGTCCGGAAACTCCTTGATTGGCACGCGCCACCACCGGCGAATAGCTCGCCCTTGCTTTCGGCGAAGCCCCGCTTGCGAATGCTCCGGATTTCCCGCCACCGCGCATTGCGGCCCATGATGGTGCTTTCCTGGAGCGCGGTCAGGTCGGAGCGGCCCAGGTAGGCCTCAATCTCGTCGTCCTCCCTGCCGGCAAGCAGCACCTTGCTTGCTGCACCGACGTAAAGCGGCGCCTGGACGCCGAGGTCTGCCATACGCCGCATCGAATTGAGCCCTTCGACAGAATCGATGTTGACGCAGAAATCACCGGAGCGAACCGAGAGGATCACGGTTTCGCTCACCTGGTTGCGTATGTCGCGCATCATCGGAATCGCGACATCATGCACATTACTTTGTCGTCGCTGGATATCGCAAGGCGCACCAGCTCAAAGCCATGGCTATCGAGGCGATTGCCGGCGGCACCGATGCGGTTGGTCCCTCGGCCAAGCTGGCAAACTCCATCGGCCGGTCAAACGCGCTCCAAAGACCTACGCGCCGGTCGAGATCGAGGCGGTTCGCAAGCTGACATTGCCCGGCTAAAGGGCCGGCGCAAGATGCGAGCCGCAAACAGAAAGTGGCCAAAAGTTGAAACTTAGCACCCGACCGGAGTTGCAACTTTGTGGCAAAGCCGCTCTGAGAACATGGCCGGGGTGAGGGGAATCGAACCCTCGTCATCAGCTTGAAAGGCCCTCGCGGCTGTTGTGATTTCAAAGCCCATTCCGACAAATGGGATCAAGAGGCCGCCCATTGGGCGCATTGTTTCCCGTGTCGGAACGCTGAACGGTGATGGTTCGTCCGACCCGCTAAGAGGAGGTCCACGCCCTGCCGGGTTGGCGGCAGCGGCTGCCGCAGATTCAATTCTGGCAACGACGCCGGTGGGACCTATTCCACTTGCA
Organism: Xanthobacteraceae bacterium; assembly: GCA_030043175.1. The sequence continues at coordinate 24,668 of JASHYD010000014.1, forward strand.
TGTCCTTGGGCGGCATTCGCGGCGGAAGGAGCGGCGTAAATAATACAGCGTCGCCGCCACGCGGCGCCGCGACCAGTCCTCCGCCAGTCGAAGGATCGCCACCCGACGTCTCCACGATCACCTCCGGAGTGATGAGCTGTCGGGCGGCTTCGAGAAGGCCACCTTCACCGGTGCCGAAATCGGCGGCGCGACCGCCCTGGGGGTGCCCGGCGGCGACTTCGATCGCAGCCTTGTCAGCCTTTTCTGCAAGCGAGTCGCTGTAGGGGAGGCGGTAGGCTCTGGGGACGCCGCTTGGCCGGTTGCCTTCGTCGAGGGCTTCGACCCAGAGATAGATCGAGCCCGGATCGCCTTCGACCGAATGCGGGTCAACGATGCGCACCTGCAGTAGCTTGAAGGTGGCGGGCAATCTGTCCACGCTCGCCCAGCCCAGCAGTCCCCGCGTCCCAAAGAAGCTCGCGGTATAGAATGCGCTCGTCACAACCACGAACAGCGCCTTGGCCGGCCAAGGCAGGCGCGCATAGACCAGGATGACGAGCAGCAGCGCGCTGACCAGCGCATAGCTAATCGACAGCGTGAGAACAACCGATTGCAGGCCGTTCATCGGCGCGGCATCCTGACGCCGGTGTTTGGATCGATATCCGCGCCGTTCCTGCTGTTGTTACGGAAGGTTTCCATCAGCGATTTCTGCCGCTGCTGCACGTCGATCACCTTGCCTTCGGCGTCAAGCCAGAAACGCAACGCGGTCTTCTCGTCGCCGGAGTGATCGACCATCAATTTATTATCGAAAATCACCTGCGCGGCCGGATTGAGTTTCTGAACCTTCACGTTCACCGGAACCGGCTGTCCGGTCTTTGCCTGGAAATGCGAGACATTGACAGTATATTCGCCGGCGACGATGCCCCGCACGGTGACGATTTCTTCTCGGACGGGCGATGGAATCTTCTTGCCGTTGACGATGATGAAATCGTTCGCCCCGCCGCGATCGTCGCGGTCAAGCGTCAGGAATCCGGCCTCGCGATGGCGGTACCAGGCGATGTTGCCGACGGGGTCCTGCACGAACAGATCGAGGTCGTCCGGATGATTGTCCGGCCAGTCCATCGTAATGATGAATTCGGCCTTCGAATCTATCTTGCCGTCCTTCGAGTCCGGCGAAACCATGAGGATGGCAATGAAAAACAGGAAGGCGATGACCTGCAACGCCTTGAACAGCATCACGCCGAGCGGATCGAACGACTCCTCGCGCGGATAGAGACTAAACTCTTCCAGCATGGCGGCGTTCCAGGGCCGGGGTAACGTGCGTCTCGGTCAGCATGACGGCGTCGGAAAACACCCGCTGGGTAGCGGCGTCGAGCATATAATACTGAATTCTGACGAGGATGGAGCCAACCAGTCCGGCAAGGGTCGTGTACATGGCTACCGCCATGCCGTCGCTCATCAGCCCCATAGATGATTTCATGGAAATCTTGTCGGCGGCATCGAACGTGGCGATGGGCGCCAGCATAATGATAAAGCCGATGATGGTGCCAAGCAGGCCAAGCTTCATGAGGGTGTCGGAAACGAACGCTCCGAACCCGTTGGAGCTGCGCAACCGGTCGGCCAGCGCCCGCAGCAGCACCGTCTGGTCGATGCGGCTTTCGCCTTGTCCCTCGGCCTTCGTCACGAGATTGCGGATGTGATCCGTCACAAGCCCGGCCGGCAGTCCGCGTGCGCCGACGTCGAGCGCCGCGGCGCCGTGCGGAGCCGACAGGATCGCACGACAGCGTCTTGCAGCTTCGGCTTCCCGCGCGATCGCCCGTGTCCGCCAGAAGCAATGGCCGCACGTGATGACATACAGAACGGCAATGACGCTCGAAATGTAGGTGCGGTCGGAGGTGACCATCAGGCGGATCAGCCCGTATTGCCACAGTAGGACGACGGCAAAGATAGAAAGGCCGGTAAAGATCATCCACAGCAGCAAAGGGCCTCGTTCCGGCGGGTCCGCACCGGTCGATGGGATTTCCTCAGCCATGGCGCTCATGCTGCGTCACCCTCCCTTTCTTTAACGACCCGAGTCCGCCAGCCTCGGTTTTCCAGAACGCGTCCCTGCAACCAGATCTTGCGATGAGCCGCGGAAAGGCGGGTCGCTCGCGACCCACATTCAAGGTCGCGTCAAATCAGAAACAGAAGGCTCCGTTCAAAGATATATGCCTGCACTTTATTGGGAAAATTGCCCCGCTTGCAATGAAAAATGTCCGTCGACAGGGGGAATGATCGATAAGAGGGAATGAAAGTGTCCTGCTCGGTCGATGAAAGGAGGGGGTGCCGCCGCAATACGTTTGTTGTCCGCTTTATGTCCGATTGTGCACCTGTCGCAGGTCTGATCCGGACCAAAGAAAGAAACCGCGCCCGATAGGGCGGGCGCTTACCGTCTTGTTGCCGGCCTTTGATGCACCGGCGCAGCGCCGCCAAGTCATCATCGGAGAACTCTCCGACTTCTCTAGGAGTGTGTCCGAATATTCGTGATCACCAACTTCGACGAGAATTTGATTCCACCGAAGCCGCGAAGAGGAGTCGAATTTTGCATCACCATTCTGGAAACGACCAACAATGAGAATTCCATTCCCAGCGACTCCACGTTTTCCGATTACTCGGACGGGCTCCTAG
>JASHYD010000204.1 GCA_030043175.1 Xanthobacteraceae bacterium
GTGCACGAAGCCGCCAAAGCGCGTGTCGTCGCCAAACTTTGCCGTGAACGCCGCGACGGCGTCGCGGTCCGAGAGGTCGATCCGCAGCGCCAGGAAATTCTGCTGCGGGTAGGCCGCAGCGAGTGCCTTGACGGAAGCCTCGGCGGCATCGCCGGACGAACTGTATGTGAGAGTCACGTCATGCCCGGCGGCTGCCAGTGTCTTGACGATGGCGGCACCGAGGCCGCGGCCGCCGCCGGTGACGAGCACACGCCGTGCTCCCTGGGCTGGCGCCATCAGTATGGCTCCCGCGCCATCACCAGCGACACGTTCTGGCCGCCGAAGCCGAACGAGTTCGAGATCGCATTGCGGATGGAGCCGTCCCGTGCGACGTTGGGCACCACATCGAGCGGAATCGCAGGGTCCGGCACGAGATAATTGATGGTGGGCGGGATGCGCTGGTGCTCCAGCGTCATCAGGGTGACCACTGCCTCGACAGCGCCGGCGGCCGACAGCGTGTGGCCGATCATCGACTTGTTGGAAGAGATGGGCACGTGGCGGGCACGCTCACCGAACACCGTCGACACGCCCATGCATTCCATCTTGTCGTTCTCGGGCGTGCCGGTGCCGTGGGCGTTGATGTAGTCGATATCGTCCGGCACGAGCCCGGCATCCGCGATGGCACTCCTGATGCAGCGGATGATTGGTTTGCCATCCGGGCTAGACCGCGTGCGGTGGAAACTGTCTGCCAGTTCGCCGCACCCGGCGATGACGCCGAGAATTTTGGCGCCGCGCGCCGTCGCGGCCTCATAGCTCTCCAGCACCAGCGCACCGCCGCCCTCCGCCATCACGAAGCCGTCGCGGTTCTTCGCGAAGGGCTTCGCCGCGGCCTGGGGCGGATCGTTCTGCATCGAAAGGGCCGAGAGCAGCGAAAACCGGATCAGGGTTTCGGGATTGACCGAGCCGTCGGTGGCGACGCAAAGCGCCGCATCGGTCTCACCGCGGCGGATCGCTTCGAGGCCGAGCTGAATTGCGCTCGCGCCGGACGCGCAGGCGGTCGACAGCGAGATCGGCGAGCCGGCGGTGCCGAACTTGGTCGCCAGGGCTTCGCCGACCGAACCGAACGAGAACCGCTGGTGATAGGGCTGATAGCGCCCCGACGCAGCCGCGCGCAAAAGGTCATCGTAGCTCACCGCTTCGTTCGCACCCGAGCCCTTAGCAAGCACTTCGCGTTGCGGCCATTCGATCTCGACCGGCGCGACGGCGAGAAACAGCGGCCCCGGAAAATGGCCGCGGGAGCCAAGCCCGGATTGTGCGATCGCCTCCTCGGCGGCGAGTCGAGCGAGGCGCTCGGATAGCTCCGGCGCCGAATAAGGGTCAAGCGGGATGAAATCCACTGTACCGGCGACCTTGGTCCTGAGCCCCTCGGTGCCGAACCGGGTGATTTGCCGAATTCCCGATTCGCCTGCGGTGAGGCGGCGCCAGTTGTCGCATTTGCCCGCGCCAAGCGAAGTGACGAGGCCGCTCCCGGTGGCCACCACAATCGGTCGTCCCGCTTTGTCGCGCATTTTGTTCATCTGTTCTCCGCCCGGTTGTAGCCCGCATGCCTCGCCCGGCCGGGCTCCAACCAAGCGCCGCTCTGCCAATGACCCATCCGCCGTTGCCGATGACGGCTACCAGATCACGAACACGACTCCAAGATGGTTTCACCGGCGGTCAGGCCGGTTGAGGTCCGCCAATGACGTTTAAATGACTCAGCAGTATGAGAGGAAATGCCGCCAGAACGCGCTCACGGCACCGCCGCGCCGCAAAGGCAAAGTGTCAACCGCGCCCGCCAGTTAATTGGCCGGCGAGGGATTCGACAAAGGCAATGAAGCTCCTGCGCACGGCGGCGCTCGGGATCTGGCGGAACGCCGTCATGAGGTGAATGCCGTCCTTCAGGTCCGGCACCTCGAATTGCTCGGCAACGGCCAGCTCGAGGCCGGCATTCGCCGGATCCATGAAGAAATAGGCGATCGGCACATCCAACGCGACAGACGTCTCGTAGAGCCGGCTGCAGCTTACCCGATTGGCACCGTTTTCGTATTTCTGGATCTGCTGGAAAGTCACGCCCAATTTCTGGCCAAGCTCCGTCTGTGACAGCCCAAGCTGAACCCGGCGCAGACGGATGCGCTTGCCAACCATCACATCAATGGGATGAGGCATTCGGGCCCCCTTTCTACATCTTGAGGAGCGGGGTTTCGTCGAGGAGTGTGCAAGTAGTCGAACACACCGCCAAATATTACACAACTGTAAATGCAAAAAAAGTTGCCTGGTACGACTCTGCCTTAATTTTTTACCGTCATCGGACCGGCACCTCCGCGGCCAAAAGCTCGCGAATGCCGCAATGCACTCCAGGCGCTGTCAGGCAATCGAGCCCGTAGTTTCGCGGGGTCTTGCCCACATAGGAGGTGCGGAACAGCCCGTGCTACCGCAGAGCACCGGGACGACCTCGGCGCTCAAAACATCCAGCATTGCTGCAGTAGCGGCGTCGGCTGCGCCGTCCGTCAACCAATCTTCGATCAGATCGGCGATCTGCTTGCTGTGGGGGGCCGGTGACGCGTGAAATGGCCCGGACGCCGGCGCGAGTCTTGCCCTCCGCAGGGTCGGCTTCTCGCGGCGCACCAATCACCTCCGTCCGGCTAGGCGCTGCTTCCACTGAGCCGGTTTCGGGAACGTCCTCGGGCGCCAACGGTTCAACGGCACTGGGAGAAGTCGTGGCCCCCGAACCGGCCGGACAACCGTTTGCGCCCTACCTCGGGGGCCGACAATTCGTGCAACTCGGCGCCAGTTGCTGCGCCTCGACCTCGGTGGATCATCGGAATGATCACTTTGTCGGTCGACCGCCCCTCGGCTGCAGCCAGCGCCTTCAAGGCGACATAGAAGGCTCGCACGCTTGCCTTGTCCATATGGGCAGTAAACACCGTCTCAGCATGCTGCGCCGCGAAGCGACGCCCAGTATTACACGGCCCTGCCTGCACCGGCCGGCCGCGGGCACCGCGGCATATTCAGCGGTTCAGTCATCTGATAGTACTCTTGATTGATCGGAGCGGTCCGCCCTCGCGTATTGCCCGCTGGCGCGGTCTTCGGTGATGGCGTCATCGGCTCAGCTGTCCCACAACGCCTTGACGAACCGCCTTGAACTCCTCGGCGCGGGCAAAGCGATGGGGGGCTCGGCTGGCCAGCGCCGCCGAAGTTGCCTGCCGCCGTTGCATGCCACGACGATGTTTGACGCCACGCGCCCGTTGCTGATGTCATCCAACGAGGCAAACTGCCATGCGAGTTTGAACGGCTCGCTATAGGTCCGTCGATGCCGTGGCGATCATCCCGATCCGTTTGGTCGCCACCGCTGCCGCCGCCGGGACGGTGACGGGCTCAAGCCAGGTACGCGCCGCCTGGGCTGCATCCTCGCCCAAGGCGAGCTGGTCGGCCAGGAAGATGGAATCAAACAACGCGTCGTCCGCCCGACGTGCCAGGTCCTGGTAGTAGCGGATGTCGGTCAGTGCCAGCGGCGACGACCCTTTGTGCCGCCAGGAGCCTCATGGTGCCCGCGGCTATTTATGAACAGTTGAGACGCAATTGGCGCTTCATCGTCGATACATCCAGCAAAGTCATTCCGCAAAATCGGCCAGCCGGGCAAGGCGAGGCGCGCCCACTCGGCAATAGGGGGCGACCTGCAAAAAGTCGCTCTCGCAAAACCTTGCATCCGCGGGCAGCGCGCGACCACGAGGTCGTCGCTCCGTCGCGATCGTCCTGTGGACAGCGTTTCATCGACTCGGTTCGTGAGGCCCCAATACCGCATACTACGATGGCGAATCAACCGGGGAGCGCAGCATGCCGAGAGCCCGAAATCTTGTCCTCACCCAGGCGCAGGCGGCCTGCCTGATCGCGCTCCGAAGTGGCAGGCACTCTCAGTCCAAGATCGCCATCGAGGCAAAGCTCGGTCTCACCAGGGCTACGACGGCGCTGCGCAAGCTCGCCGAGCTCGGGCTCGCGCAACGTCACGAGACCAAGGGATGGCAGGCGACACCACGCGGAGACACCTGCGGTTTCGACACCGCTGCGGGGCTATCGCGGCGCAACGAGCTCGCACCAAGTCCCGGCGGCAGGCGCCTGCTCGAACTGCTCGATCGACCGATGCGCGGAAGGCAGATTGTCAAAGAGCTTGGGTTGAGCCGCCAGGGCGTTCACCAGCTCCTGATAAGACTCTATGCACAGGGACATGTGCGGTTTGCAGACCCGGAGAGTCCGTTATGGCTGGTGATGCGCGCGGACGATGAAACCCCGGCGCTCTCCCGCAACGAGGAGCGCGTGTTATCGGTGGTCCCCCGAGACTATGCCACCGATGCCGTCAAGATAAGGAATGCGGCGGGGGTACCCGATGCCGAGATTCATGAGATACTTGAACGTCTGCTGCTGCGCAGGTTGATTGAAGCATCGCAGGGATTGAGGGAAAACCAGGTCTATCGCGTAACCGAAGCCGGCTCGAAGCATCCTCAACGCGTTGCGTCAGCCGCGCGCGCGCAGGCGCCACGCCCGCCTGTCGAATCAGAACGCGT
>JASHYD010000205.1 GCA_030043175.1 Xanthobacteraceae bacterium
TGATGAGCGTCGCGCCTGCCATGATCACGGAGCATCCGAACAGCGCTCGTTGCTCCGCATATAGCGTCTCCAACAACGAGCGCAGCGCCGGCGAGTAGCGGGCAAGCTTGAGAAAACGCACGATCCGGAATAACAGAATGATGCGGAGCTCGGACGGCAACACGAAAGCGAACCAGAACGGCAGCACCGAGATGAGATCGATTAGCCCGTCAGTCGATATTACGTAGCGCAGCCGCGCCATGAGCGGCTTGAGATGGCGGTAGGCTATGTGCTCGGGCATCACCCAGATGCGCAGCAGGTATTCGACCGTGAAGACCACGAGCGATACGAGCTCGGTCGCCTTGAACAGGCTGCCATACGCTGCTTCGTAGCTCGGCACTGATTCAAGCACGACCGACACGATATTGACCAGGACCAGCAGGATTATTAGGCCGCTGGTGACACGCATCGCGAGGTCGCCAACCAGACCATGATCGAGAATCTGCGAGGCGCGGCGTCGCCAGCTGTCCAAGTGTTTGCGATGCGGCGTCATGCGTCGCGCCATCTCAACGTCGAAGCGAGAAAGAAATGGCCAATAGTCCGGCGATGGCCGCTCCTGGCAACGATTTGTCGTCAGATATGGCTGGCGCGGGATCGGAATGCATCCAATCATCCAACTCGTCGTGACGCCTACGTGAAGCAAACACGCGCGTCGATCCTTCTCCGCTTCTCACGCTCTCGTGTAGTCTTATGACCCATGCCAATTACATCCTCAACCCCGGCTCCTCGGACTTTACGAGAAGCGGTTCGGCCCCAATCTACCGCCCGTCCGCCGCGAGGACGCGGCCCCTGTCTGCGACATCGCAATTCGCGGGATACCGCCTTGAGCTTGCCAACACAATTGTGGAACCAGCCATTCAAACGGCTGCCAGGCTGACCGCTCGATGCTCACCTATCTCGAGGAAGGTGCTTACGAGATGGCGAGGTTGGCGCGGTCGTGGCGAAAATTGCCCGCTCTCCATGACTGCTTCGCAGAGATTGCAGCTCGCCGCGGAAGGCTCGGGCACGATCGGTCTTTGCCATCCGGCACTGGCGTCGGCAAGCCGAAGCCTGGCGTGTCACCGGGCTGCCCTCCGTGGCGCAGTCATCGCTCCCAGATGACGTCCCTTTGTGCCCGAGCATCGGGATCGGCGGGAACACTGACGCACAGCGATTGCATTCTGCGCGGCCCGAGGTGGTAGACCAAGCGATCCAGTCCTCCAGAACTGGGATAAAGCCCCACGGCCGATCACCGCCCAAAGTGCAATCGTAATGACCAGGACGGTGGTGGCAATAGCGACGACGGCATCGTACTGGGGCAACGCTACAGCATGTCCCTGCCGGAGTGAATCGGGATTCCACCAGACGAAGGATTTAAGAGGCACGGCTATGATCCATCATGATCGGGACGTACTGTAGCCAGGTAGAACGAAACGTCCTTGCCAAAGGTGCAGCTCTTCAAGCACCTCTGAAGAACCCGCGCCTGATCAATATCAACGTACACTTCCGGATTGGGGCCGGCGAATATGCGGCAAGTATGGCAGTTTTGCTCCACCGGCCTCGATTACCTCTGCAAGCCGGCGACCTTTTTGGAGGGGACGTTGTCGATAACGATGATGTCCTTCCGCGGATGGAGCACCACGGGCGAATTTGACTTGTAGGACGGGAGCCCCGCCCCCTGAAAAGGCATGGCCTGTTGCGGCCGCTCCGCAACAGCGGTCCGAACTCGTTGCCGCGGTTCGCGTCAAGAAACTTAGAAAGCAGCTTTGAGCAGTAACGTACCAAACACAGCATTACCGGAAGTTACATACGGCCTCTGCAGGCCGTGCATACGCGGATTGATTTTTCGCAACGTTGCATGCGAGCGGACGCTTAAGATGTCCGTAATGCTTTCGCGCGAGTGGTGCGTTCGGAACTTGGCAATGTCCGCGAATCTACAATCGGTCGTACATCCGACCGACTTCTCTGATCTCAGCGTCGACGCTTTCGTTCATGCCTTGCGGATAGCACTGGCCGCCAAGACGACGCTCTACATCCTCCATGTCGAGACGGGTCACGAGAGCAAATGGTGGTCGTTACCGCACGTGCGGTACACCCTTGGATTATGGAAGCTTATGACCGAGGACGCGACCGAGAAGCGTCCGCAGGCGGCGATCGAAGCAAAGCTCGGTATCCGTGTGGTGAAGGTCAGCCTCAATCGGCAGGACCTCGTTCGCGGAATGCTGGGTTTCTTCGACCGGCATCCCACCAACCTGATCGTGCTCGCGACCCGTGGCCGCGATGGCCCCCCCTGTTGGCTCCATGGCTCTGTCGCCGAGATAGTGTCGCGTCGCGCTGCAAAGCCGACCCTATTCATTCCGCCGAGCGCTCGTGGCTTTGTCGATCAATTGAGCGGCCGATTGCGTTTGCACCGGGTCCTCGTACCCGTCGACCACGCACCCGCGCCTTCGGCACCGCTCAACGCGATCGGCGAGTTCGTGCAATTGCTCACCGGCCACGCTCTGGTCGTCCATCTTCTTCACGTAGGGACGCTCGCGCCAGCCGTTCAGCGCGCCTCACCGGCCCAAGTTCCGGTGAATGTCGAGGTTCGACAGGGAGACGTGGTCGAAACGATCCTCCGGACTGCCGCAGAGATCAATGCTGATCTTATTGCCATGCCGACGGCGGGACACCACGGTATTTTCGACGCATTGCGCGGCTCGACGACTGAGCGCGTCTTGCGTCATGCGCCCTGCCCCGTTCTGGCAATGCCAGCCAACTGAGGAAAGGTCGACGCTCCGCCCGCGGCAAACCGGCGATGATGTGTAGGGCGGGGGCAATAGCGATGAGCGCGGGGGGACGCAATATTGGAATGGGACTCTACGAGGCAGGGAGATTGCACTGATGGCTATCCATAAGAAGATCCTCGAATGGCAAGCGGCTCACCCAAACATCACGTGGATCGGTTGGGGCATCGTTTGGGCGATCGTTCTGGCAATCCTGCTCTGGCCGCGGAGAAGCGGATAGGAACGTGGTGGCGGCCGATCGAGTGATGCAGACCTTGGCTCGGCAGCTTCGTGTCCTTCGTGCCTGCTGCAGCTTTCTTCGGCTGGCTCTGGCTCTGTCAGCCGCGCCCGCTAACCGCAACTGACGGCCTCACCATGATGCCCTGGTGGGCTCCGCTCGGCGGTCTGGTCGGTGCATTCACGGCTGCCGGATTGCTGTTCGTGGACCGGGTCGGAGCAGGAGTGTATGCCGGACTGACAATCACGGCGAATATTCTGATGTCGCTTGCGATCGACGAGTTCGGCTGGTTCGGATAGGCGTTCACCCGCTCAGCGCAGGCCGGATTGTGCAGATACTAAGCCAGAAGAGATCCTGCGTTCATTGCGTGTCGCCTACGTAGCTTCGAGCTGATTTCGTCGAAAATGATCCAAGCTGCCCTTCGTGGCCGGCCCAGGCGCTAGCCAGCCGAACCGTTAGGACTTGCAATCACAACGGCGTAGCCGTCGGGATCGCGCAACCAACATTCCCAGTGGTTTGGGCCACCCTTGCCAGTCGGTGGGTTGCGGTGGCGCGGCAAGAAAATGTCAGCCTTCATCTCTATGGCTCGGGCCACCGCGGCATCGAAATCGTCCACCTCAAACCATAGCAGGACGCCATTGCCATAAGGCTTATCCTTTGGATTGCCGATTCGACCATGATGATGTTCGACATCAAATCGATGCAACTGGAGGACCAGAACGCCCTTTGAGACCAGTCGTTCGTATTCTGGCCCTCCATGCGCGCTCTCACAGCCGAGGAGCCGCTGATACCAACGGCTGCTCGCCTCGACATCGGTCACTGCAATAAGAGGTTGGGGGCGCACCCAGTGCTTCTACCATGGCAAGCTGCAGTCACGCCAGTGTCGGCTGCGGACCCATAGCCGCTGTGAGCCCTCGGCGCTTCCGGGATTTCCCGTGACATTTCGTGCTTGCCCTAGCGCAATGCGTTCTATCTGACAACGTCGGAATATGTCGTACCGGCTGAAAAACACGATGAGTTGTCCGTCGGGGAACATCCCTCTAGGCAACCCGACGCCCGACGGCAAAATGAGATTGTCGGGCGAGTCAGCTGGCGGCCGCCGAACGTCTGTTCCCTCGTTCGCCGACCGGGGCTCACAACTCCATTGCGGGCTAGCGACGCAACGCGGATCAAGGGCTATCACAGGCGAGAGCATTTCCGGGACGACCCTTTAATCGGCCGAACCCCGGACTTTGATTCGACTTATGTCAAGGCGGAGTCTGTCTTCTCGCCGTTTCATGCTGTTCCAATCGCAATTGGCGGTGCGAAGATAGGGAGAGCTTGAGTGTGCTATTCCGCAATGATCGGTGGCGCGATTGTTCGGGCTCCGACGTAGGCGGTCTCACACGAGCGGAATGCCGGGGAGCGCGCGCATCAGTTAGCAAGGCCCAATTGGCCGCTCTCGACATGCGACCCCACGTTTCCTGGCGTCTTGGAATTTCGCCCGCAGCTGGGCGGCGCGCTCCTGTCGCCGCAGGCTCATGATAGCAAGGTGGGGGAAACGCCTCTCCGGACAACCGCAGCGATTTAGCGTATTAAGCTCGCGGCTATGCGGCTCAGGAGAGAGAGCCGTCAGAGTTATGATCTGGATCAATGTAGTTTGCCATCAGGGCGGTATGATTGAGGTCGGTAGCTTAGCGGCCCCTATTCGAATGGGTCACTTGCTGCGAGTGGGTCCGCTCATCCTGGGGAGGATGGCAATGATGACCAACGATACGCGACATATGGCGAAAGACGTCACCTCGACGCCGGCGCTTGTCGATAGAGCACTCGATGAGTTTTCGTTTACGGCAGAGCCTGAGGCGGAAGAAGCTCACCGAGACTCCCAAACACGAACTGCCCGGC
>JASHYD010000206.1 GCA_030043175.1 Xanthobacteraceae bacterium
GCCGGCGCCGTTATAACGTGGCCAGGCCGGATATCGACACATCGGCCGGGAAGCCGTGACGGCGAACGGCGGCTTGGTCTCCTGGGCGACCTGGATAAGCGCGTCCGGAGCCGCGCCGCGGTCAACCCAGGCGTCGATGGCCTCCAGGAGGTCGATGCCGCGCGGCAAGGGAGCTCCGTCGATGCTGCTGACGCCCGTGCCGCCGTGACTGGCGCCGGGGGTGACATAGAAGCGCATGAACGAGTCAACATCGCTTTGCCCGATCTTTGCGACCACACTCTTGTAGTAGTCCACTCCCGCGAACGGGCTTTGGGCGAAATCCGACATGTTCTCTTTGAGGATGAGCCTGCCGCCGCGCGCCGCGAACGAAGCGAGATCCGGGTCGGTCGAATCCATTAAGGCCGAGATGCGCTCGATGCGGGATTTGTAATGCTCGGGCCTGAATTGCCGCGGGTCGAGCTTGGGGTCGCCGGCCAAGAAGTAGCGCACTGCGCCGGCGCCGAAAAACCAGGCGCGGCTCTGCTCGGCCGGAGGCGGCAGCGGATAGGCGGGCGGTTTAGGTCCGGTCGACCATGCCACCATGCCGTCGGGCTGATCTTCGCCGCCGTAGTTGTAGCCAGGATAGGACGTAATCCCGTTCGCAAGCGGGAACGGAAAAGCGTAAGGCTCGCGGATCGTTTCCACGGCGGCGATCTGAGGCTCGCTAAGGCAGGCGTCGTCATCTCCGCCCCCGGTGCAACGCAGCTTTTGCGGATCGAACGCTCCAACGCAGCTTGCGTAGAGACTCACGATGCCGTCGGCAAGACCGTCACGGGCGTCACACGCCTCCATGACGGCCTTGTGCAACGTCCTCACCTTGGTGGGACTGAGCCAGCCCGGCCCCATCATCGCGATGCCATTGCGGGCGCCCGCCGCCTGCAATCCGACCCAATTGATGACCGGCACCACGCTGACGATGCCGTCGAAATCGGCCGGAAAGCGCTGCGCCATGGTCAGACCTTCGCGGCCGCCTTCGGAGCCCCCGTAGAAATAGACCCGCCGCGGCGCCGCGCCATAATGCAGCCGCGCAATTTCCACCGCCGTGTCGCGTACTTTCTTGTAGGCCGCGAAGGCGAAGTTCTCGAGTGCCTCGTCGCTGAGCGCGAAGGCCTGGATTTCGGCAAGCGTCGCGTTATCGTGACCGGAATCCGTGCCCCAGGTGGCAAAGCCGCGCGCGACCGGCACAGGCGTATCGAGCCGCGCATCGCGCAGCGGATCAAGGCCGGTGATGAGCACGCCGTTGAAGCCGCCGCCGCCATATTGCAGGCCCTTGCGGTTCCAGCTCTCAGGCAGGTTGATCTCGAAACGGATCGGCGGCGCCGTTGGGTCGCGCGCGGCGATCTCACCCAGCACCTTGCAATAGGTAACGCTCGGCTCGGGCCTCGCCGGCGAGGCCGGCACTCGCTCCACGGCGGCAGCCGTGACGCTGGCGGCGCCGCTCGGAAGGCCAATCAGCTGCGGGGCGATGCTTCGGCCCGTGAGTGCCGCGCACGGCACGCCCGGTTGTGCAGCGGCGGCCGATGGGCCGGCTGCGGTTGCAATCAGGGTCATGACGGCGGCGGCATTGAGCGAACGCGCCCGCAACGGGCTCTTTGTGAGCACTGATTCCATTTGACGGTTTCCTCCGATCGCCCCGTTGAGCCGGCAGCTCGCATTGCATAGGGGTTAGCCGAACCCGCCGCGTCGGCAGGGCGGATTGCGCCTCGCCAACTAACCCGCCCTACGCAACGGAGGCAAACTAGCACAGCCGATTCCAATCAGCTTTTCATTTTGACTGCATCGCATGGTAGGGTGGCGCTTCGTGAAGCTCGCATTCATGCTGGAGGGCAGCGCCATGGGAAACAGCGGTCACGACCGTCGCGAATTCATTGGGAAGAGCTTGTGCTTGGCCGGCACGGCCGGCGTGCTGACATCCGCCCTGGGAGCGAGCATCGCGGCGGCGCAGTCGCCGCCACGGCCGATCCGCCGCTCGGAGCGATACGACGACACCTTCATCAACGAGCGCAAGCCGTTCAAATGGCCGGGCAACAACACGCTGGCGATCTGGTTTGCCCCGAATGTCGAAGTCTGGCACTACGACTCCGCCGCCGGCGTCGGCATCACGCCCAATCCCACCAACCACGTGCCTGACGTCTTCAACTACGCCTGGCGGGAGTACGGGATGCGGGTCGGCCTATGGCGGATCGCCGACGTGTTCGATGAGGCAGACGTGAAAGCCACGGTCGCGTTGAATTCGCAGGTCTGCGACGTCTATCCGAAAGCCGTCGAAGAAATGAAGAAGCGCGGCTGGGAGTTCATGGGTCACGGCACCACCAACTCCACCACGCTCGCAGGCCTCAATCCAGAGGTCGAACGCGACACCATCAGTGGCATCCTGAAAACCATCGAGCAGGCGACCGGCAAACGGCCACGCGGCTGGCTCGGCTCTGGACTCATCGAAACCTACAACACGCTCGACGTGCTCGCCGAAGAGGGCGTAATTTATTGCGGCGACTGGAACAACGACGACCAGCCCTATCCGATGAAAGTGAAATCTGGGAAGATGTTCGGCATTCCCTATTGCAACGAGGTCAACGACATCCCGCTCTACATCCGCAAGGGCTATACGGGCGAGCAATACTTCAGGTCGGTGGTCGACCAGTTCGATACGCTTTATGCCGACAGTCGCAAGCAGCCACGCGTCATGGGCCTTCCGCTGCATCCCATGATCTCGGGTCAGCCGTTGCGCATCAAATATCTCCAGCGCGCCATCGCGCACATGAAGGAGCATCAGGGAGTGTGGTTTGCGACCGGGAGCCAAATCATCGATGCCTATCAGAACGCGGCTTGAGCATCCGTCAATCTGAAGGATGGATCAGCGCGAAGTCATAATGGTGGGTGGGCGCCGGGTTTAAGAGCGTTGCAGGCGGCCCTTGTGGCCGCGCTGCTGTGGGGCGTAATGGGTGACCACACGGGTGGCCCTACCGCGCGCAATTTCCAAGGCTGCCGCTGCTGCGCCCCGACGTCGCTTCAGCCAGGCGCGGCCGTTTGACGTCAAAGCTCAAGCGCATTCTTGATACGCTGCCGTTCGAGCGTGGATTGATCGCGCAAATGAGGAAGAAGGTCGAGCTCGTTGAGGTCGCGGATCGGACCTCGCTGTTGCCGGTAATGCACAATCGCTTCGGCATGGGCCGGCCCGATCCCTGGAATTTGGCGAAGCTCTGCTGCGTTCGCTCTGTTGACGGAGACCTTTTCCGATTTTTGCTGATCCGGCGCCACCGCAATCGTCAATTGCCGCTTGACCTGTTCAAGCTCTTCAGGCGGCATATCTGCGACGTGAGGAACTTGATTTAACTGGTCAACGCTCGCGAAAGCGCCCTTCTTTGAGCGATAGCGCACGATTTCTTCGGCCCGGCTCGGACCGAGTCCCTTGATGGCCCTGAG
>JASHYD010000207.1 GCA_030043175.1 Xanthobacteraceae bacterium
ATGGTTTCGATGTGAACGAAGTCGAACGCCTGGTCGTCAGGCGGATCACCGTAGAGATGGAACAATGGCAGGGCGGAGGTGCGCGGCATGGCGCAGTGTAACGTATTTTCTAGACGCGCTTATAGGCACGATCATGATAGACGAGCGCCGGACCTGCGGACCCCAGCCGGATGTCTACGACAGCGCCGAAGACGACATTGTGGCTCGCGACCGCCCGGATTTCCGTCACCTGGCAATCGAACGCGACCACCGACTCCGTGAGCACCGGGGCGCCGGTCTTAAGAATGGACCACGAGCCCGTCGCGAAACGTTGCGTGTTGACGGCCCCGGTGCGGCCGGCAAACACGTCAGCGATTGCTTGGCAATCAGCCCCCAAGGTATTGACGCAGAACACCTTGTTTTCGCGCAAAATCGGCCCGCCGTGGCTGCGGCGGTTGAGGCACACGAGCAGCGTCGGAGGGGCATCCGACACCGAGCATACGGCGGTTGCGGTGAAGCCGGCTTTGCCGCCGGGCCCGGCGGTGGTGACCACATGGACGGCGGCGCCAAGGCGGGACATAGCGTCGCGGAACACGGCCGCCCCCACGGTGACGACCGGCTCAGGCCCGATCGCCTCGAAGGCGCCCGCCATGGCATCGTCGGGTCGCTGATCGTCAATCCAGCTGCTCATGGGATAGTGATACCACGCCGGGCGGATGAGTGCATCCGCCAGCCCGATGTTGTTGAGTATGCCGGAACCTGCGTTGGGCGGCGCTTCGCTCGGGCCCGGTGGGCAGAGCCACTCTATTCCGCCGCCCGCGTAGCGTGCGAAGCAAAGTTGGACACATCATTCGGGTTGAGCCAGGTGGGATCCTTCCAGCCGTGCTCGTCGTAATCCGCCATGCAGTCTTCCGCGAGCGCGATCATGCGATCGAGCGCGCCGGAGCTGCGCGCGTTCCACATCGCCTGGATGCGGATATCCTCGTGGTTGCCGGCATAGTTCATCTCGTAGAGTTCGTGGCGGCCTCCGAACTCGGTGCCGACCGCATCCCACAGCAGCTTCATGATCTTGATGCGCTCGCGGTAGTCGATGCCATGGGAGCCGCGGACATATTTTGCAAGGTATCTGTCGATTTCTGGGTTCTGAAAATCGAGCGCCGAGGACGGCAGATAGATCAGCGCCGACGCGACGATCTTCTGCACGATTTCTTTGACTCGGCCGTAGGCGTCGCCGGCGAACACCCGATAGCTCGCGCCCGACTGCGCGTTGGGAAGGACGGTATCGTCGACCCACGGCACCGGATTCATCGCCATGGCGTCGGAGATCGCCCAGAACAGGTTGCGCCAAGCGATGATCTCGCCGAGCATCGCCTGGTTGCCGCGGAATTCCTCCGCGCCGGTCGCCCGCAGCGCCTTGGCGATAATACCGACCATGAAATCAAGCTTGACCGCGAGCCGGGTGCAGCCCTGGAACTGGTAGCCGTTGAGGAAGCCGGAACGCGGATAGAAGATCTTGATCTTCTCAAGGTCGCGGTGGAGCAGCACGTCCTCCCACGGGATGAGCACATTGTCGAATACGAAAATGGCATCGTTCTCATCAAAGCGTGACGACAGCGGATAGTCGAACGGGGTGCCCATCACGCTTGCGGTCATCTCATAGGACGGACGGCAGAACAGTTTTACCCCCGGTGCGTCCATGGGGGCGATGAACATCACCGCAAGATCGGAATCGTTGATCGGCATCGCGGCGTTCTGGCCGAGGAAGTTATAGTGGGTCAGCGCCGATGAGGTCGCCACGACCTTAGCGCCCGAGACGTAGATGCCGGCATCGGTCTCCTTCTGGATGGCGATGAACACGTCCTTGACCTGGTCGGCCGCCTTGGCGCGGTCGACCGGGGGATTGACGATCGCGTGGTTCATGAACAGAACGTGGTTTTGTGCGCGCCGATGCCAGTTCTGTGCGTTGCCGGCGAACTTGTCGTAGAAGGCGTGGTTCGCCCCGAGCGTGTTCATCAGGGAGGCTTTGTAGTCCGGGGTACGCCCCATCCAGCCATAGGACATGCGGGCCCAACTCGCGATGGCCTCGCGCTGGCCGATCAGGTCCTCACGCGAACGGGCAACGCGAAAGAACTTGTGCGTATAGCCGCCGTTGCCGGTGTCGGTCGGGCAGGTCAGCACATCCTTGGTGGCAGGGTCGTGGAGCGCATCATAGAGCTTGGCGAGGGTGCGCGCAGCATTGCGGAACGCCGGGTGGGTCGTCACGTCGCGAACGCGCTCGCCATAGACGTAGACCTCGCGGCCATCGCGCAGGCTTTGAAGGTATTCCTGACCGGTGAAAGGCCGGTTGCGGGCGCCGATGCAATCCTCGGCCTTGGTTCGGCCCGTCGTTGCGCTCATTGGTGTTCTCCGCGCCGTATGGTCCGACCCTGCGAGGCTTGAACCTTCGCCAGCGCCGCAGGGTGGTTGCGATGGCGATACCCGCGTTCCAGACGCGTGGCTTCGCTGCGCTCAACCCATCCGAACCTCCACAGGCGGGGCAGCGGGAATGGGTGTCGATTGCCGCGATCATTGGCGCGGCGCGGCGGCCGGCAAAAGATACGAAACCGGGGATTTCTGGAACAATTCCCCGGCTGCGTTGCCGCGCCATGACGGCCCTGTTAAGAGGGGTAGAGCCGGGAGATCAGGGATTGGGATCAGGAAGGATGAGCTTCCTGACGCCCGATTCCTAAACCCCGCAGCGCAGGCACGGCAGACGTATGGAAGTATTCGTCCAGCAGCTTATCAACGGAATTACGCTGGGCTCGATCTATGGCTTGATCGCCATCGGCTATACGATGGTGTTCGGCATTATCGGCATGGTGAATTTTGCCCACGGCGACGTGTTCATGGTTTCGGCGTTCATTGGGCTGATCGCCTACCTGATCGTCACCTCCTGGCTCGGCATCGGCTCCGTCGTCGCCGCGCTCATCATCGTGCTCCTCGTCGCCATGGTGCTGACCTCGCTTGTCAACTGGACGATCGAGCGCATTGCCTACCGGCCGTTGCGCGGCTCGTTTCGCCTGGCCCCGCTGATCTCCGCGATCGGCATGTCGATCCTGCTGTCGAATTTCGTCCAGGTCGCCCAGGGCCCGCGCAACAAGTCAATCCCGCCGCTGCTGACGGGCGAGTTCGCGCTGATGGGGCGCGAGGGCTATCAGGTCACACTGTCGCACCGCCAATTGCTGATCTGGGTGGTGACCGCGATACTGCTTTTGGTGTTCTGGTATCTGGTGAGCCGCACCTCTCTTGGCCGCGCACAACGCGCCTGCGAGCAGGATCAGAAGATGGCGGCGCTCTTGGGCATCGATGTCGACAGAACGATATCGATCACCTTCGTAATCGGGGCGGCGCTGGCGGCAGTCGCCGGCACCATGTATCTGATGTACTATGGCGTAGTGAATTTCAGCGATGGCTTTACGCCGGGCGTGAAGGCGTTCACCGCCGCAGTCCTGGGAGGGATCGGCTCGCTGCCCGGGGCGGTCGTCGGCGGCCTCCTGATCGGTCTCGTCGAAACCATGTGGTCGGCCTACTTTTCCATCGACTATAAGGATGTCGCGGCCTTCTCGATCCTCGCCATCACGCTGGTGTTCCTGCCCCAGGGCCTGCTCGGCCGCCCGGAAGTGGAGAAGGTCTAGTACGTGGCGACTTCGTCCGCCAAGCACGGCATCGCCCACGCATTCAAGGATGCCGGATTCTGGGCGCTGGTGGCGTTCGGGCTGTTCCTGCCACTGATCGGGTTTCGGGCGGTCCAGGACATCCACAACGAGCTGACGCTGGAAACCCGCTGGCCGCTGTTGTCGGCTTTGGTGGCTATCATCGCGGCCGGGCGGCTCCTGCATAATCTCCTGATCGTACCGTGGCGAGAACGCCGTGATCGGCGTGTCGCCGCGCGCCCAGCCAGCCTCCCGCACTGGCGCTCCCGCTTGACCGATGCGCTCGCGCCTTGCGGGATCGGGTTTGCGCTCGCTTATCCGGCGATCGCAGTGTGGCTCGTGGGCGCCGGCGGCGCCGTCAAATGGATCGACAATTTCGGCGTCCAGATCCTCATCTACGTGATGCTCGGCTTCGGCCTCAACATCGTGGTCGGATTGGCCGGCCTGCTCGATCTCGGCTATGTGGCGTTCTACGCGGTTGGCGCCTATTCATACGCGCTGCTGGCGCAGAACTTTGGGTTATCGTTCTTCATGCTGCTGCCGCTCGCCGGCATTTTGGCGGCCTTCTGGGGGTTGATGCTCGGTTTTCCGGTGCTGCGCCTGCGCGGCGACTATCTCGCCATCGTGACCCTCGCATTCGGAGAAATCATCCGCCTCGTTCTCATCAACTGGGTTCCAGTGACGAACGGCTATGCAGGCATCGCCGGCATTCCACGACCCACCTTTTTCGGCATTCCGTTCAACGCCTCTGAGGAAGGTTTTGCGGCCGTGTTCGGCGTGCCGCTCTCCCCAATCTATCGATTGATTTTTCTCTATTATGTCATCCTCGCCCTGGCGCTACTGACATCGTTCGTCACCGTGCGACTGCGCCGGCTGCCGGTCGGGCGCGCCTGGGAGGCGTTGCGCGAGGACGAGATCGCCTGCCGTTCGCTCGGCATCAACACGACCAACACCAAGCTCACCGCATTCGCGATCGGCGCCGGCTTCGGCGGATTCGCCGGGGCCTTTTTCGCGGCGCGGCAGGGCTTCATCTCGCCAGAGTCGTTCACCTTTATGGAATCGGCCACGATCCTTTCGATCGTCGTGCTGGGCGGCATGGGCAGCCAGATCGGAGTCGCGGTTGCAGCCATCGCGATGATCGGCGGCACCGAAGCGCTGCGTGAGCTCGACGTGCTCAAGCAAGTTTTCGGCAACGATTTCGACCCGACCCAGTACCGCATGCTGCTGTTCGGTTTCGCCATGGTGCTGATCATGGTGGTGCGTCCGCGCGGGCTGATCGCCACCCGCCAGGCCTCGGTGCATCTTGCCGAGCGCAAGAAGATTTCCGGCGCACTCGTCCGGGAGGGGCATGGATGAATGCGCTGCTGCGGGTCGAGCACCTCACCATGCGCTTCGGCGGCCTCGTCGCTGTCAACGACCTGAGCTTCGCGGTAAATCGCGGCGACATCACCGCGCTGATCGGACCGAACGGCGCCGGCAAGACAACGGTGTTCAACTGCATCACCGGATTCTACAAACCGAGCGAAGGCCGCATTGCGCTCGCCCATGGGGCGCCGCAGATATGGGACGAATTGGCGGTGCTGACGCAACGCGACGCCCGCAGCGTGACGCGGCCCGGCGGCGCACTGTTTCTGCTCGAACGCATGCCCGACTACCTGGTCGCCCAGCGCGCCAAGGTCGCCCGCACGTTCCAGAACATCCGCCTGTTTCCGGGCATGTCGGTGCTGGAAAACCTGCTGGTTGCCCAGCATAACCCCCTGATGGTGGCGTCCGGCTACACGGCGCTTGGAATTTTCGGCATCGGCAAATATGGCCGGGCCGAGCGCGCCGCGATCGCGAATGCACGCCACTGGCTCGATCTCACCGGTCTTACCGGACGCGCCGATGACCCGGCGGGCGACCTGCCCTACGGGGCGCAGCGCCGCCTCGAAATCGCGCGCGCGATGTGCACCGGCCCCGTGCTGCTCTGCCTCGACGAGCCGGCGGCCGGCCTCAATCCGCGGGAAACGGCAGAGCTCAACAAGCTGATCCTGCGTATCCGCACCGACCACAACGTTTCGGTATTGCTGATCGAGCATGATATGAGCGTGGTGATGGAGATTTCCGACCACGTCGTGGTGCTCGACTACGGCGTCAAGATTGCCGACGACGTCCCGGCCGCAGTGCGCGATGATCCAAAGGTGATCGCGGCCTATCTGGGGGTCGAGCATAAAGAGGCGGGTCAAGTCGAGGCGGAGGCCGGGCTGTGAGGAGGAGTGCTTGTAGTGCCTCTGCCCGCAAGCGCGCAGAAGTTAAGGCGGGCGTGCAGTCAATCGCGATCGAGGTCGCCTGATGACCGCCCTCCTGTCGTTGCGCAACGTCAAGGCATACTACGGCAATATTATTGCTCTTCGGGGCGTCGACATCGACGTCGTGCAGGGCGAGATCGTCACCCTGATCGGCGCCAATGGGGCCGGCAAATCGACGCTGATGATGACGATCTTTGGCAATCCGCGCGCCCGCGAGGGCTCGATCGTGTTCGCCGGCCGCGCCATCACCGACCTACCAACCCATGAGATTGCCCGGCTCGGGATTGCACAGTCGCCCGAGGGCCGGC
>JASHYD010000208.1 GCA_030043175.1 Xanthobacteraceae bacterium
GGATTAGCTTCGCACTGTAATCTCGGCACGGGGCACGCGGCAACGTGCCGACGCGAAAGCTCAAGTGCGGATGTTTGCGCGGATGGAATCACGCGGCCTGTTTGTGCGGGGTGACGGAAATGGGAATGACTCTGATTTTTCAACGCGGGCGGCGCCACGGACCGGCATGCACCGTTTTGTCCATTCAATAGTTCGCAGTAGTCCGGTGCGTAGCGGCACGTGAGGTGTCCACTGCAGCTCGCGCCGTGCGAGAGAGTTAGCCAATATGCTCGCTGGGACGTCGAAAGGTCGACTTGGCAAATAACGACGATGAATTTGCGTTCCCAGCACGGATTCAATCTCGTTTAAAAGCTCGTTTAGGCTTGTACCTTTGCCGGAACTTATGTTGAATATGCCGGAACCCTCGTAGCTCACGGCCTTTGCAAACGCTTCTGCTACGTCACCGACATAAAGATAATCACGGGTGCAACTGCCATCTCCCCATATCTCGACAATTTGTCCGGATAACGCGCGATGAAGAAACACGCCAACGGCTCCCTGTCCTCTGTCCGCGCGCTGACGCTCCCCAAAAGGATTTCCTATCCTTAATACAATTCCTTGTAGACCATGCAGCGTTTCGAACATCGATATGTATTTTTCGATCGCTAGCTTGGTAATTCCGTGTGAGACGATCGGATCGGTCGGGTGGAGTTCGTCCACGGGAATGTAGCGCGGCGTCCCGTAAACCGTCCCTCCAGAGGAGGAAAACACGATCTTCCGAACATTTTGCGCGACCATTTCCTTGAGGAGATTCAGGGTTCCAGCGACATTGCTCTGCATGTCGTAGAGTGGATTGTCATTAGAGCTTTTCGGAAGTGTGGTGGAGACCAGATGAATGACAACGTCGACGCCGCCGACCGCAGTCCGAACATCGCGGACGTTGAGCAGGTCGCCAGTCATCCATTCAACTCGCTCCGCACCGAATCTGCGGTACGGCACGACATCGGAGCGCGCGAAAATTCGCACGGCGTGCCCCTCGTCCAGCAGCCGATCAGCGACCCAGGACCCGATGAAGCCTCCGCCGCCCAGAATGAGTACCTTTATGGTCATCTCGTCGCTCCCGGAACATTCGTCAGCGCAAGCCGCTCGCGAACTGTCCATTTAGGTTGAGGGCCAAGAACCGATCTTCACGCTCACCAAGCCAGAACTCTCGGAAGGCGCTAACCAGAATGAAGCCGTAAAGCCATGCTCGCGGCTCGCGAGCGAGGTTTATCTCACTGGAGGGCGATGATTTCACGGGGCATTGAATGCCCTCGCATTGGTTGCGGCGGCCGGGCGCGGGAGCGCTAACCGAATGAGACCGTGCCTGCGAAATCGAGTCCGTTGCAGCGATCAAATTCATTCGCAACCTCTTCGCTTTGAGTCGACTACGTTTGAGTCACAGCGTTCGAATTCAGATGAAGCGGCTCGGCCCTACCTCGTTCCGCGGCAACTGGACGGGGCGTTCTCAACTGCCCTCGCAGACGTGCGAGCGGCGCACCCGGGCAGTTGAACCCTGATGCTGCACAGGGAGGGAGACGTCGAGCGTTAAGCCTTGCGGTGTGGCGGTTTCTTAATCCCCAAATTGTTCGACGACTGGCCGTGCCGCACCTGCGGAACAGTCGCGACCACCGCGACGTAAGCATAATTACGAGGCTCGGTCGGCTAGGTTCCCGACTCAGGACTGTGGTTCAATGGATCCGAACGATCGCGGAGGCCTGTCCTGTATGCATAGCGAATTCAAGAGCTGCCGATCAGACCTCGCAAATCTCCTGCTCTTCCCAGCGGGTCGAAATTGGTTGAAGACTTCCCGCAAGCCGCTCGGCGTCATGGCGAGGCCGTGCTTAGCGCCTCGTCGAGGAAGACCTGGCGACATTCTCGCATCACGTCAGCGTCCTGGCGCCACGAAGACTGACCATTGAGGTGGGATCAAGCCGACCTACACCATCAGGCCTTGCCCGTAGGAGGCGGCCTGTCGCGAGCCCATGGTCGATTTGATTGACGGTCCCGCATCACGCGGGACAAACCTGGCATTACCGACGCCTCACCGGTCCGCGCCGTCGATGCGCCGATAGACTTGAATGTAGCTCCCGGGCGAGGACTCGAGTCTGTAGCGCCGATCATGCGCCAGATGTTCCGTTACTTCACGGGCAGCTCTATTCGCGAAATCTGGATGAAGGAAATCCGATGTTTGCCGCTCCGGCGCGACAGTTACGATGTAACCTGGCGCGATGGCGTTGATAGCATCCAGCGCATGCTGCACATCAGGGTCGAACGTATTGTAACTAGTATAAAAGCATCGAAATCCCGTCGCATAGCTCTCCTTGGCGGCATAGAAGTTGAGAGTGTTGGCATTGAGCGTGGCGTAGCTGACCACGATCAGACCAGGCCGTCCAGCATCTGCGGCATGGCATGTTGCGCGAATGACCTCGGTGAGGGGCGCCGCATCGGTGGCATTCCGATCGATCAGCACGGGATAGAGTGCGCGCGGTGGCACAATGCCTAACGGAGCGAAGCCGTAAGAAAAAGCGTTACTGACGGCCGCATTTAATGCGAGCACGCCGAACACAAGCCGCGCGATGGGTCGATTTCCGATTGTGGCAAGGCCCCATGCGACGAGAACGCCCGTCATCGGCATCAGGGGCAGAATAAAACGAATGTCTTCATTGATCTGCAGCGAGAACGCAAAAATTGTCGCGACGATCGTGCCGGCCACTGCAAGAGCGAACAGGGTGCCGTCTGCGACGGATGCCTGCGCCCATTCCGCGGGTTGCCGACCCAGCAAGCGCTTGAGCGCGATGATAAGGGCGGCCGAAACCAGGAC
>JASHYD010000209.1 GCA_030043175.1 Xanthobacteraceae bacterium
ATACGCTCTTGTACCTCCGTAGACAGCGCGTTCCATCCGTCCAGGTCGTGCAGATATTTCTGCACGATCACATAGCTGCCGCCGGCGAACGTGGCATCCTCCTCGCCGATGAGCGCGGCGTCGATCACCGCCTCGCCGCGAGGATTCTCGGTGCCGTCGACGAATCCCAGGAGGTCCCGGTCATCGAAGTAACGAAACCCGTGGACCTCGTCCACTGCCGAGACCGCCTCACCCAGGCGCTTCATGACCTGCGTCGCTATCTCGAAGCAAAGGTCCATCCGCTTGGCACGGATGTGAAACAACAGGTCCCCTGGCGTCGAAACCGCATGACGCGGTCCGGCCCGGATCTCCCGAAATGGGTGGAGCTCGGCTGGACGCGGGTCCCCGAACAGCCGATCCCATGCGTCGGACCCAATCCCCATCACGCAGGAAAGGCCGGCTTCGAGGTCGCGAAATTCCACTGCACGAATCAACGCGGGGAGGTCTGCGCAAAACGATCGCACGGCCGCACGATTATCCGGCCCCGGACTTATCGTCACGACCAGGAAGATCGCCGAGCGGGTGAGCGGTGCCGATACCGGCTGTGGAACAGCCATAGCGTCGATCTCCGGAGGTCTTTCGAATTGGTGTTTTGCGGAGCCGGACCGTAGCTCCGCACGATTCGAAGGTTCGAGGCCTCGCAAACAAGCGAGGGGATACGCATCGGCCGGCGCCGCACCGCTGTGTGATGAACTTGCGCCGCTTCATGGCCCGCCCCTCAGGCTGGCACCCTACCACAATGTCTGTTGCAGTGCTGCGTCGTGCATTACAGCAAACTGGGTGGTCGACTTCCAAAACGGGTCAGACCGGCGGCGGTGACCCGCTGGCATTGAGGTCAGTCTAGCACCGCAGGGGGTAAAAGCACGGCACCGGGGCTGGCGACGTCCAGGTCATCAGTGCGGGCACTGGAATCAGTCATTCCGAATACAATCGCGACGAAGACTCCCTTAAGCTTTTCCAGATCTGGTTGCTTGCGCGCCAGCGCGGCGGGACGCCGCGCTGGGACAGCCGCAAATTTCCCAAAGCGGATCGCGCCGGACGCCTCATCGAGCTGGCAAGCGGAGAGCCGAAGAATGCCGATACCCTGCTGATCCGCGCCGATGCGCGTGTCCTGGGCGCTACGCTTCTTGCCCGAGCCACACTCACCCACGCGTCGTCTCATCGGCATGCCTACCTTGCCCCCTCCCAAGGCGCTGTTCTCGTCAATGGGCAGCGGGTTGCGGTCGGTGACGGCATCGCTGCCATCGACGAGCCCGAACTCACCATCATGGCTGAGGAGAACGCAGAATTCATCCTCGTCGATGCCGCCTGAACTCACACTAGCAGAAGGAACAAAGGCTATGGACGCTACCCGCTATCTTTCGTTCTTAGGCCGTCTGTTGATCGGCCTTCCGTTCGCCATGAGCGGTTTTAGCAAACTCGCAAATTACGGTCCGACAACCGCGATGATTGCCGCAGTGGGCCTACCAGTCCCGCCGCTGGCCTACGCCGTCGCGGTCGTCGTCGAACCCGGCGGCGGACTTCCGCTCGTCGAAGGTTATCGGGTTCGCCTCGTCGCAGTTGCGCTGGCATTGTTTTCAATAGCGGCGGCGGTGTCCTTCCACAGCAACTTCGCTGATCAGAATCAGATGATCCACTTCCTCAAGAACGTGATGATGGCGAGCGGATTGCTCCAGATCACCGCGTTTGGTGCGGGGGCATTCAGCCTCGACAAGCGTTTTTGAGGGATCGGGAATTTATCGGCAAAACGGCGTCGGCTCACTGATCGCCGCTAGGAACCTGTCCTTCATCTTACTGGCCGATGCAGTCGGTCGGCAAGATGTCCTTTTCGGCGGTCTCGGATCGATCGTTTTCCAACTTTGTGGATGCCGCATCGAATTGAAGGGCATGCGCCGGCGTATCGTCGGGCAGGACGAGATCAGCGTCTAACAGTTACGCGCGAACTCGCGCGAGACACTGTACACGAAGTCAGGCCAAGTCACCTTCTGATGGAACCGACGGTTTCTCATGCAACCATTCAAGTAACATCTTATGGAAGGTCTCAGGTGCCTGAATCTGGGGTGAATGCCCGAGATCCGGGAATTCGACCAGACGGACGCGCGGGATGCGGTTTGCCGCCTCCTTTCCAAGCTTTGGATAGTCGCCGAGCCTTGCGCGCAGTGCGGGAGGCGCGACATCTTTGCCGAAGGCCGTGGTATCTTTGTCGCCGATGACCAGCAGAACGGGCATCCGTAGATCACCAAGCTCGTACACCACTGGCTGGGTATAGATCATGTCCGAGAGCAGTGCCGCGTTCCAGGCGACGAGTTCGCGTCCAGTCCCACGGTATAACCCGGCCAGCATCTGTACCCATTGCTCGTAGGCCGGCTGCCAGGTGCCAGCATAATACGTGGTCCGCTCGTATTCACGGATGCGATCCGCGGTGGTCTTCAATTCCTGCTGGTACAACGTATCGATGCTCTGCCAGGGCACGCCCTTGGCTTTCCAGTCTTCGAGCCCGATCGGGTCGACGAGTACGAGCTGATCGAGCCTATCAGGGTACATGAGCGCAAAGCGCACTCCGAGCATACCGCCGGTGGAATGACCCACGACGGTGACACGATCGATACCGAGCGAAGCGAGAAGCGCCTGCGTGTTCCCGGCGAGCTGCTGAAAGGTATATTGGTAGTGCGCGGGTTTGGTCGACTTGCCAAACCCTATCTGGTCCGGAGCGACAACGCGAAATCCCGCCTCGCTCAGTACGGCGATAGTGGTCTGCCAGGTCGCAGCGACGTAGTTCTTGCCGTGTAGCAGGACGACCGCACGGCCGTTCGGCGTCGCGGGTTTCACGTCCATATACGCCATGTGCAGCGGCAGACCTTGGGAGACGAACTCGTAACGCTGGACTGGCCAAGGGTACGAAAAGCCTTCCAACTCTGGGCCGTAGGCCGGTCCCTCGTCGGACGCGATGGAGGATTGGCTGCTCATGGATGCTCCGTTCGATTGTGGAATCGGATCGGCAGCGGGTTTTCTGCCTCTGTCGGGTTCTTCGTCAAGATGGCTCGAGGCGTGATGTCGTTCAGATGGGGCAGGTGCTCGCGGCGCATGAGGCTGGTGGGCGCAGCTCGGGTGAGTCGCGCGGCAAGGGTGCCGGCGATCGCTCGGCTCGCCGAGCCGTTGCCCCTCGGGCTTACTTCACGCAAGAGGATTGCGTTCTCGTCTGATTTCTCTTGGGGGGCTGACCGTTTAGTGAGCCTGCACGGTCAAAGCGTTCCAGGCCGCGAGAGAATCCATGTAATCTCTCCAATGCGTGATCTTTCGCTTTTCGAGCTTGATGATCGAGCAAAACCGATTGTTGTACTTCACGCCCGTCGCGAGGATCTTCCCATGGACCTCGTATTCGATGACGACGACGCGGCCGTCGCCTGTCTTGTGGACGATCAACTTATCGGCAGACTGAAGCGCGATGCCGTCGACGTAGCCCCTGAACGCGGCCATCAGGTCGGACCGTCCCTGAATGACGCGAGGCCAGCCGGGAACGTCGTACAGGACTTCATAGACGACGTCGTCGAGGACGATGTCGAAGAAGTGCTCGCCATCGACGAGGTCGCCCAGCGCCCCTCGAACCAAATCGAAGTACGGGGCGGCGGGCTCGTAGGCGGCGTATTTAGGGTTCGGCATTCGGATCACCTCTCTGCGCTTCGGGTCGTTTTCGAAATGAGAGTCACATATTAATCGGAAGCTCGCTTTGAGAAAGAAGGCATTTTGAAATCAGCTACTTATGTTGAGGTAAGTTATGCGAAACCCCAGCGGAGCGAGCCAACTGGATCCCGCTGCGATCTGCAGAAGCTTTGTCTGCGACGCTGAAGAAATCTCGAACGCGACGGGCTTGTGATTCGCGAGCTGTTCACCGAAGTGCCCGAAAACAGCCTGTTGTGCCCACCCAAGGACTCGTCGATTAGGCCAAGGGGAACTGCGAGAAGGTCAGGCGAGTGCAAATCCAATATGACCTGAAGAACCTATCGTATCGCTGCGGGCAGCGCGCGTATCCGAGGTCTGCGCGGCTATCGCCGCAGTGGAGGCCACGCGATGCTCCAGCCCTCGGATTCGCCCCGCAAGGCATGCTCAGTGGCGACCGGTGCGAAGCCGCGTGACGGCGAGTGCGTCGGCGACAGGGCTTACCAGCAGCGCCATCAAGAAAGTTCGGCAGTCACTCGCGGTCGGGCTAGATCTGGACGGCGGCGAGCAACTGCGCCAGCGTCTAGAAAATGAGCAAATATCCCGCCACAAGAGACCGACGTTCTCGCCGGGTACATCCGCGAGGCCGAGCTGTTCCAGCAGCATGCGTCGGTCGGGATGTATTGAGGGGGCGAGATCGCGGGACTGCTTTGGCTCGTTTGGGCTGATTTAGGTTGCATCGACTCGCTACCATGGCTCGAGGTTTGAGAAAACACGTGGGTCGCTGATCGCCCTCATGCTCCGACCGGAAGAACGTCAGGATGGCGCCGGTAGTAGATCGCCGTGACGTGATGCATGCCACTCCGCGGCGGAGAACTTTAGTCCTGCTTGTGTAAGATGGCGGTTGCGACGGCGACGACAACCGGCAGCGCCAGACACCAGAAGCCGATCCAGTAGTACAGCAGGGCCGCAACTGCGCACCCCCCTGCAAACCAGACAATACCCCGCAACGTTCGCGCAAAGCGGGCGCGAACCGTGAGCGCATTGTCCTGTTCGACACCCCGGATCAGGTCGACGGCATCGAGAACCGCCTGCGTCGTGTTGCCGGTCATCAGTGTCGTGGGTGGAATATTGGCGAAGTGGACGCGCTGCACCGCATTCTGGATCGCCATGCCGGCGATGCCGGCGAAGCCGGTGAGCAGCGCTGCCGGCGCATCACTGTCGGGGAACGGCCCGAACGAGACAGCGAACACAAAGAAGGCCAGCAGAAAGCACACCTTGACCACGAGCAAAATCGGCAAAGTCGGCAACCCCCTGGCACGCAACGCCGTGCCCGCCACGCGCGCCAAGGCGATGACAAGCACAAATTCCGGCAAGGCCAGCAATTTGGCGACAACGCCATGGGTTCCCAGCACCAGGGCCGCGGCGAGTGTCACGAAATTTCCGGTCACGTGGGCGGTGAACAGGCCTTGCAGGCCGAGGAATCCGGCGGTGTCGACGAAGCCGCCGTTAAAGCTCAATAGCGCTGCGAGACCAAACCCCTTCATTTTCATACCATCGCGATTTTTCGCGGCTAACGAGGCGGCATCCGTTCCGGGAAACCGCGGAATGAAGCCATTGCGGTTGGGCATTTCAACCTTCGGTAGCGTTTGCGCGTTGATCCACTCGCTTTGCATCAATGAGCTTGTTAATGTAGGCGGTCAACGCGTACACTTGATCATCGGTCAACGGCCGAGGCGACGTCCACGGCATCGAGCGGCGGATGTAATCAAATAGCGTGGTAGCGTAAGGCCAGCAATCGGCGATCGTTCGCAGGCGTACATCTCGTCTTCACCTCGGTCGGCTCCGCCAATCGACAGACGGGCGTTCCGCACTTCGACAGCAAGTACGAGGCGGAAAGGCACATCGCCAAGATCGGCGTACGCGCAACTGTCCTGGCGCCCGTCTACTTCATGGAGAACCTCCATTTCGGCAAATAGCAGCTCGCGAAGGGCATCTACACCACGCCGCTCCCGGCCGACGAGACAGCTCGCGCAAGTCGCCGTCGCGGACATCGGGGCCGTCGCTGTTCGACTCCTCGAAGACCCAGGCCGCTTCGCAGGTAGCGCTTCGGCTTCAGAAGCGATGAGCTCACGGGCAACGACGTCGTCGCCTCCTATCGCGTGTCACCGGTCGCCCGTTCACCTATTTCCAGGTCCCGCTGGACGTCTTCTGCCAACGCATGCGTGAGGACGGCGACAGGATGTACGAGTGGTTCGACCGTGTGGCTACACAAGCGCCGACCGACTTGACCGCTGGCCCTCGTGTGGTCCGCTGATTGGTCCCAAACAGATTCACGCGTTGTTTCTCCGCATGACCCACAACCGGGTTTTCCAATCGAGGGTCTCGACCGTTTCGCATCAATGCCTTCATCACCCCTGCAGTTCGTGAACGCACATGGCGCGCCGATCCGAGCTGTGATTGAGCGCGGACCGGAGCGAGCACCTTCAGGTCAAGCTTGGATTGCTGCAGCTGCGGAGGGCGCTCCGCTCTTGCGGCGCCACTGCTCAATGTTGATCGCTCCGGGCCCGAAGGCAGTGATTTGGAGCAGCCCACCGGCCATCATCACGTTCTTGAGAAAATGGATCGTCTGGTTCTGGTCGGCGAAATTACTGTGGAACGAAACGGCGGTCGCCAGGGAGAAGACGGCTAGAGCGAGGGCGACCGGACGCACCCGATAACCGAGAACGAGAAGTAGTCCTCCACCCAATTCAATGGCCACGGCCACGGCGAAGGCGAGTGGCGGCAACGGAAGTCCGACGGCGGCAATCATCTCCGTCGTCGGACCATAGGCCGCAAGTTTGCTCAGGCCGCTCATGGCGAACGGCAAACCAATAAGAATACGGCCGATGAAAGCTAGGTAATTCATGGTGCGGTTCCTTTGCTTGGGATTGAACTTCAGGCGGTGAGGAGGAGTCTCAGCCGTGCAGCTTCTTCGCGGCCTCGGCGATCCTGCGACCCTGATAACGCGCGCCCTGCAGCTCGTTTGCAGTGGGCTGACGCGAGCCGTCGCCGCCCGCAATTGTCGTGGCGCCGTAGGGCGAGCCCCCGGTGATCTCGTCAAGCGTCATCTGCCCGGCATGGCCATAATCGAGGCCGACAATGACCATACCGAAGTGCAGAAGATTGGTGATGATCGAGAACAGTGTCGTCTCCTGGCCGCCATGTTGGGTAGCCGTCGACGTGAACGCGCCGCCGACCTTGCCGTGGAGTGCACCGCGCATCCACAGCCCGCCGGCCTGATCGAGGAAATTAGCCATCTGCGACGACAGGCGACCGAACCGGGTACCCGCACCGACGATAATGGCATCGTAGTTGGCGAGATCCTCGACCTTCGCGACCGGTGCCGCCTGATCGAGCTTGTAGTACGACTTGCGGGCGATCTCGTCGGGGACGAGCTCAGGCACCCGCTTGATGTCCACCTGCGCACCGGCCTCACGCGCCCCTTCGGCTACTGCGTTCGCCATCGTCTCGATGTGGCCGTAGGACGAATAGTAGAGAACCAAGACCTTTGGCATCGTATTCCTCGCTGTGAATGTGAGATCGGCGAACTCGACACCGTTACGGGGTGTCCACCAGAACCAACTCCGAATCCTCTATTGCCGTGACCTTGATGACCGCGGTATCCGCAATGGCTGCGCCATCGCGCGCCTCAATCCTTGTGCCGTTCACTTCGAGCGCGCCGAAGGCCGGCACCAGGTAGCCATGGCGGTCCGCACCCAGCGGATAGTCGACCGACTCGCCGGCCTTCAGCGTCGCACCAAGCACCCGCGCGTGGGCGCGGATGGGCAACGCGTCCTCGTCCTCATCAAAGCCGCTGGCCAGCGTGACAAATCCGCCGGAACGGTCGCCCTTGGGGAAAGGCTGCGAGCCCCACGCGGGCGAACCGCCACGCTGCGTCGGTATGATCCAGATCTGGAAGATCCGGGTCGGCCCAGGCTCGAGATTGTATTCGGCGTGCCGGATCCCCGATCCGGCGCTCAACACCTGCACGTCGCCCGCCTCGGTACGGCCCTCATTGCCGAGATTATCCTTGTGCGTGATGGCGCCCTCGCGGACGTAGGTGATGATTTCCATGTTGGCGTGGGGGTGAGGTGGGAAGCCCGTGTTGGGAGCGATCTCGTCATCGTTCCATACCCGCAGCGCACCCCACCCCATGCGGGTCAGGTCCGCGAATTCGCCGAAGGAAAAGTGGTGCTTGGCCTTGAGCCAACCATGATCTGCCGCAGCGAGTTGATTGAAAGGTCTGCGTTCAATCATCGGGATCCTCCGGATGGGTGACTTGTTGCAGCGTGATACGTATGGACAAACGCGTAACTTGAAAATAGAAATTATTGAAACGAAACGTTTCTGGATTTGACATGTCGAAGCTGCCGGACCTCGAAGGCTTGGCGATCTTCGCGAAGGTCGCGGAGACGCGCTCCTTCGCAGCCGCTGCTGCGGAGCTGAAACTGTCCAAGGCAACTGTCTCTAAGGCCGTCAGTAGGGTCGAGGCGAAGCTCAAGACGCGCTTGTTCAACCGGACATCGCGGCGGATCGCATTGACCGAGGCGGGGCGACAGCTATCCGATCGCGCCTCGCACATTCTCGCTGAGGGCGAATCCGCGGAGGACGAGGCTCTAGCGCGGTCCACGGCTGTACGTGGCAGGGTGCGATTGGCGGCACCCATGTCCTTCGGTGTTTTGCACCTCGCGCCGCTGCTGCCGGAATTCCTTACCAAATATCCAGAGGTGTCGATCGATCTGCACCTGAGCGACGCGACGGTCGACATGATCGGCGACGGCTTTGATGCGGCGATCCGTATTGCCGTATTGCCCGACTCCTCGCTGATCGCGCGACGGCTTTGTGGGATGCCTCGCTATCTGGTCGGCTCGCCGAGCTATCTGAAGAAACATGGCAGGCCCCGCCATCCGCTCCATCTCGCACAGCATGTCTGCATCACCTATGGTCACGGCACGGCAGCGGAGACCTGGCGCTTCACCCACAAGAACGGGAAGTCCGCGTCGGTGCGCCCATCCGGTCCGCTGCGCGTCAACAATGGTGATGCCATGATGCCGGCCCTGATCGCTGGAATCGGCCTTAGTATCCTGCCCGAATTCATTTTGCGCGATGCACTCGATGCCGGTCGGCTGGAGAGATTGCTCGTGGAGTGGTCTCTTCCTTCCGGCGCGGTGAACTGGGTGACGCCGCCCGGAGGGCTCCGACCGAGGCGGGTCGAAGTCCTCGCCGATTTTCTGTTTGAGAGGCTCGGCACTCAAAAGGTGCGGGACAAAGGCTTTTCCCGGGAGAAAGCGACCGAGCGGGGAGGCCGCTATACCCCGAGTTAAACGCCCTCGCTCCCGCTGCGATATGCCCGACAAGATGGCGGAAGGCCCGGATCGCTTTTCCGCGGACATAGCGGATGCGTAGCCGATGCAGGTCACTGTGATTTTATGGACAGCGACTCAATTTAGAAATAGAAACGGTCGAGGCCACAGGTTTCGAAAATAGTCGTGGCTAGACTGCCAGACCTTGAAGGGCTCGCCATTTTTGCGAATGTTGCGGAGTCCGCTCCTTCGCCGACCTGGCGGCAGTGCAGAAGTGCTCGGACTGATGCCAAACGCCAAAACTTTGCAACGTTGGGCACAGCTGCTCTCGGCTTGCCGCAATACCTAAACCGACGAGCCAGTCATGGACGACCACGGTGACATCCAGAGCCTCAAGCAGGACGGCGAAATAACGGCGGTGCTCCACGAAGCGGTACGAGCCGGGGCCACTATCAGGCAGCTTGTCGGCCTCGCGCATGCCGATCAGGTCGGGGCGATGCAGCGGCCTCGTGGCTGCAGGCGCGTACGATGGGGTCACCCTCTCCCACCTGCAAGTACGCCATCTCGCTGCCGAGGACCTTTGATAGGGAATCACTGGGGAGATCATGTTCGCGCTATTCTTTGTAGAAGCCAAAAATCTCAAGGGCCGCAAGTCGTAAACCTTGGACGCCGGTCGTTGCAGGGGCGCTGCACTTTCGAACACCCGCGATGAGGCGCCTTTTTTCTACGATCCATGCCGTGTGCTGCTTCGTCGCAGCCTGCCGCAAAGGCCACCCGTCCTGTTCGAAAGCCGTAACCGCCGCTGTTATTGGAGCGCCGAGATCAGATCAGCAGCGTCCGGCCACGCCGGCCGCCTCGACGTCCATGTCGTCCCGTCGCAATGTTGCTGTTCGCGCACTCCCCAGCCACGCAGCCAAGCGGGTTCGCGGTCGACAGGCTCGCTACGCTCCGGCGTCCGCCAGATAGGCGTGCAGCGCCGCCACGACCTGCGCGCCCTCCCCGACCGCCGCCGCGACCCGCTTGGTCGAGCCGGACCGCACGTCGCCGATTGCGAACACACCGGGCTCGCTCGTCTCGAGCGGCCCGCGGCCGCCGACACCGGTCGTGATGAAGCCCTTCTCGTCGAGCGCGATGCCGGAGCTGGCGAGCCAATCAGTGTTGGGGTCGGCGCCGATGAAGTTGAAGACGTGGCGGATCGGTCGGCGCGTCTCCGCGCCGTTGTGGCGCCA
>JASHYD010000210.1 GCA_030043175.1 Xanthobacteraceae bacterium
AGATCGTTCCTACCGCTGCGAATACTGCTGCAGGGCAGCCGGGGCTTTTACATCCGGGCCTATCGTGCTTTGTTACCTCCACACGCACCGGATATGCTAACCGTCCGAACACAGGTAATTGACGGTACAGGGACTCGCACCCTGTCAGACTCTCAGCCTTGTCGGCTGCTCAGCTTGCGCTCGCCTCCCTCGAACTATCTCGCATGCGTTTTGCAACCGCTGTGAACCGGCTTACCGGCGATGCGCGCGGGCGCCTGTGCGATCTGCTCCTAGCGTCGACCGGTGACCCTTGTCGGCGCGATCCAATAGCGCCCACGCGCGTTAGGAGAGGCCGGCAGTGGGCCGCACGGCCTCCTTGCGAATACGGTGCAGCCCATGGGCGCCAAGTGGCACCCACGTCCCACTGTTCTGATCATTGACGACTCACGCCGCCATCAGGTTCATTGTAGCAACTCGATATAGCCCATTCGGCTCGACAGCACGCCCGAGTACCAAACCCGGTTCGGATTGGTCGGATCGAGATCGATACGGCGCACGTCGCTCTCGGCATACATGAGCGGGTATTCGGTCCAGACCCCTGTGGCTGGATCAAGCCGCGCAAGCTTGTCGACCTGATGAAGCGTGGTCCAGATCAGGTGGTTCTTGAGATCTGGTTCCGCGAGATAGACACCCGCATCTTTGCTTGGGGGCGTAAATTCCGTCATCTTCAATGTCTTGTAATCGACACGGAGCAGTTCACCAGCACCGTGCAGACCTACCCACAAATTGCCGTCCCAGTCGGCGCCGAGCTTGCGAGCGACCGGATCTTTGACGCTGAGCGGAAACTCGTCGAACTTCCCGGTGGTGGGGTCGATGCGCGCGATCTGGTCGAAGGCATTCTCCACGACCCAGATGTTGCCGTCGCCCCCGACGGCCATCCCGTAGGGGGTAGCATTCTTGCTGTTCTTAACGCCAACCGGTACGTCGTAGATCGTGAACTGCTGGGTCGCCGGGTCAAGCCGGATGACTTGGTTCGAGGCGATCGCGGCGAGCCAAACCGTGTTGTCGGGATGCACGCGCATGGTATTGCCGGTGGCGTTGCCGCTGCGCGTCGGTGGTAGGCTATAGGCGGTGAACCGCTCATACTTCGGATCGAAGCTGAACCAGCGCCGGTTGGGGCCGCCGTCGACCATCCACAGCTCGCCGGCATTGCCGCGCCGAATCCCGTTGAGGCGGACGACCGGCGAGCTGCCAGCTGGCGGCTCGTATTCAACGTAAGTGAGTGTTTCGTGATCGAGCCGACCTAATTTTCCGCCAACGCGCTGCGAAATCCAGCCATTGCCTTCACTATCGACCGCCACTTCATGGGGCTCAGCCCTTGGGTTGGTCAGTTCGTATTCGACCACCATGTAGCGCCTCGCCTCTGGCGGAAGGAGCGTACGCGGGAGGCGGCTGAAGGGATCGGGCTTCGGCCTCACGCTGCCCGGAGCGGCTGCATAGTTGGTCGAGAGGTAAGCTAGCAGGACCTTTTCCTCATCGCCCGAGAGTGGCTTTGCGAGCGTCGAACCTTCCGCATAAAGCGTCATGGTGCGCAGGACCTGTTGCCAGCGCGCCTCGTTCGCGCGCGACCGGACGATCCGCTGGGCATCGTGGCAGGTCATGCATTTCGCTTCAATGATGGCCTTGCCCTCGCCTTCGGCCAAGCGAGGGCCGGCGCCGCCTACGGCCGCCTCCGCTTCGGCGCCGCGCTCGCCGGGCGAACGTCCGGGCCAGGCCGGCGGCAGCGCCGGCGCGCGCTCCACCATGAGCGACAGATCGATGGACGATGCCTTGCCGGCCGACACCTCGACGGGGTTCGACGGAGCGCTTTGATACTCTCCGCCAATCGCCTGCACGACATATTTGCCGGCCGGAAGCTTATCGATTGAATATTTACCCTGCTCCTGCGTGATAACCATGAAATTGAGACGGCGCTCCGCGTTCCTCATCTGAACGAACGCCCCCGCGACTGCCGAACCCGCCCCATCGGTGATGACGCCGTTTAAGGTGCCAACAGTGCCTTGTGCCGATGCCGCACCCGGACAGGACACGACTGCAACCAATGCAATCGCCGCAACAGATGATTTCCACATGCTTAACCTCCCTCGCTCGTAGGTGATCAACCCGCACCGGAATCTGTGGATGCCAACGATGGGGTCCGTATTCGGAATTGGGCCGTAATACCCACAGCGCACGGAACGCGAGATGCGTTGCCCACATCGCACGCCCCGCGGCAGCTCTTTTTTTAAGATTACCTCAAGCGCCACAGTAAAGCGAGAGAGCGTCGCAACGCAGCGCGATCGCTCCTCGCCCAAGCCAGTTGAGCGACGCGACAGCTCGGCAGCTTAAATGCGGGCCTCGCCGGCGGCGCAAAGGCCTCACACCAAGTGTTTCGCAGACATTCGCTCGCCCAACTCGCAGCGCTCAGCGACCGTCAACAGAGAAGGCGAGCAACACGTTGTCGGACCCTCCGCCTGCGATCCCGAGATAACCGGAGATCAGAAACAACATTCCGTCTACGATCGTCCCAGAGCTCACGTCAATCGGCCCGCCACTCTGGTCGCTGACGCCATTGATCGTTCGGTAGGTTTGGCCAGCCGCATCGAAATCCCAGAGCACATTGCCGTCGACAGACGCGTAGGCTCGTTCGTGCCCGTCCATTGTACCGGCAAAGATGACGCCGGGAACCGCGGACGGCGCAGCAGACTGCGCATTGAAGCAGGGTATCCCGCTATGCCAGTGGCATCCAACGCGAGGCGAGGGCTGGTACCAGAGGTCCTTGCCGGTTGTCGGGTCGAGAGCGAAGAGACCCGGGCGCCCGTTTTCCGCAGTGAGTACGTCGGCATTGGCCACGTAGAGGCGAGCGCCGTCGCTGGCCATTCCCCATTCGACACCGCCGAGGAAACCGCCAGCGCCGACCTGCGTGCGCCACAGCACGTTGCCCGTATCCGGTTCGATGCCAAACACCGCCCCGGATTTCTGGCCGGCGAGCAGCACGTCGCTGCCGGTCCCGAGTGTCACGAGAACGGGGGAGGCGCCGAAGTCGTAATCGTGCCCCAGCGTAGTCGGGCAGTTGACGAGCTTTGTCCTAAGTCCGCAGCCGGACAGGTCGTTGTCGCCCTGGGTTAGCTGCCGGCGCCAGATGATTGTTCCGCTCGCCAAATCGACGGCGACCACCGCATCCGAGCCACCTTCGACCGTGTCGGTGTAGGAATTGCCCGTGGTGAAGTAGATCCGGTTGCGCTTGGCGTCAACCGTAGGCGCGGACCAGACCGCTGCTCCCGCGGGCCCGTACATTTGAGTGCCGGCGCTATTCCTCCTTGTCGGCGTCGATGCTTGCTCGATCGCAAACGCCTTCCAGACAATTCTGCCGGTCCTCGTATCAAGCGCCGCGACGCTGCCGCGGAAGCTGCAGCAGGAATAGTGAGTGACGGACGCCACCCCTTCTTCCCACGATGACACCGGCACATACAGCCGGTCCTTGAAAAGCGTTAGCGCGCCGGTGAGGACAGAGCGCGGATGCGGGTCAACGCGTGTCTCCCAGAGAAGCACACCGCTTGCGGCATCCACGGCGTACACATTGGCGCTCAAGTCACCGAAGTACGCAGCGTAGCCGCTCGGGGCAACGCCGGGCGCTGGTCCAACTGAAACCGTCGTGCGCGAAGGCGTAGATTCATTGAAGTGCCAGAACATGCAGCCCGTCTTCGCATCGAGAGAATAGACGGCGCCGCTCATGCTCGTGAGAAATAGTCTGCCGCCAACGACCGTCGGCTGGCCGTATTTGCCGCCAACGTAGCGCAACGCCCATTTCACCTTGAGCCGCGGAACGTCCGAGGCCGCAAGCCCCGGGTCAGGTTGAAATCGCCAATTGCGTGGGTCGATGCTCCAGCCATTCCATCCACTGCCGCCCATACTGAAGGTGGCGGGCATCGTGCACGGCGGAGGATCGGCCGACGCGGCCGATGAAAAGACGGGTTGCTGGCCCGCCAGATAAGTAGCGACCGCCCGCATGTCCGCTTCAGAGAGGCTCGCCGCCATCGGCTTCATGACGCCGGACGTCAGTGCCGCCACAATTTTGTCAGGCGGGAAGGAGGCCAGTTGTTCGTGGCTGGGTGCCCGTCCGACCGCGGGGTCATGGCAGCTGGCGCAAGCCATCTTGAAGACAACCTCGCCGCGCGTGCTCAGCGCCGCGGTCCGCTCAGCTTCGTGAGGCGGTGCAGAGGTGCGGCTGCGGTGAACGATGACAGCGACGGACACCATGATCAGGCACAGCGCCGCCACCCGCAAAGCGGTCCGCCGCGTCATTGACGCGACACGGAAGCCCTGGCCGGTCTGGATAAGTTTATTTTCGAAGAGATGCCCTAGCAGGAACAACTCCACGGCACCGAAGGCCAGGAGAATGAAGGCGGTACCGAAGATTTCGAACGCCGAGACGCCGGCCTGGAGCCGGGCGAGCATGGTCACCGGTGTGTAGAGTGGAATCCAGGAAAAGACCTGAGGTACAAGCCCGTTCGGATCGCGATAGATCAAGTTCGCCAGGCCGGCCGACGGGACGGCAATGAGCAGGCCGAGAGGCATCAAGTAGCCTTGTGCGTCCTGCATGGAATCGCTGACTGCGCCTACGGCCAGGAAGATCATTCCAATCGTCAGGTAGCCAGCCAGGAAGTAGAAGATCATTGCCGCGGCGATCCCTGGCGTCTGCGAAATTGACGCCAACGCAGGGACGAGAAAGCCGAGGGGAGACGACGGCTCAGCGTAGAGGATGCCGATGGCGGCGCTGACCCATATGCCGACGATGGAAAGTCCGATCGCCGAGATACCGAGAAGCTTGCCGACCAGGAGCTCCCCGGCGCTCACGCAGGCCAGCACCGCTTCGAGAAGCTTGTTGGAGCGCTCTTCGAGGAGTCCTTGCAGCATCATCGATCCCGTGATGATCATCGAAAAGAGCAGCAGTTCCGCCAACACGAGTGGCAGCGCAGAATGGATGACGGCGTCGCTGCCGCCTGCAGGGGTTTGGGGAGGCGCGATTGAGACGGGAGCACTCAAGCTCTCGATCTGGGCAGCTGAGAGCGGATCAACGCCCGCCGCTCGGAGCTCCTCAAGACGCATACCTTGCGTCAGTTCGAATCTCAGATCCTGGATCAGACGGGCGCCGGCCTCGCCACTCGCCCACACATAGACTTGGCCGCCCGAATCCACGTTCTCGGGGATATAGACGGCAACGCGCAGTGCTGCTTCGCCTGCCGGAGCCCTTGATGACTCACGGAAATGCGACCCGATCGACGCGCCAAATCGATCCGCGCTGTCCGTCGCGACGTTATCCGGGAGCGAGAGCTCGACGAAAGAGCGCGGCGGCGCCTGGAAGACCGGAGCGCTCGGCAAAAGCGTTGGCTTCAAGAGCCGCAGCACCGCCGGTGCCCCGCCTGCGGCCACGAAATTGCGAACAGCCGCGTCACTCGATGAGGATTCCGCCCGGACCGCCCCTTCGCTGGCTGGGGCCGCGCTGCTGGCGCGCCATTGCTGGGCATACACCAAGAGATTAGCGAGAACCTGGCGCTGGTAGTCGAGCTCAACACGCTGATTGATCCGCGCCGTGTAGCGACCTGACTTGTCGACCAGCACATAGCCAACGGTCTGAGATCTGCTGACCAAGTTCTTAGCAAGAGGCGCAGCCGCGACGATCAATGGGATGAGGAGCGAAATAATCCAGAACGCTGGCAATGCGATTATGCGACGATATTCGCGTACGGTGACGAGCAGAACGCGTCTCATCGAGCCTCCTCCAGCGGAGAACCGGCGAGATGGAGGAATACGTCATGCAGCGTCGCGCTGTGGGCTTCGAAATCCCTGAGCGCGAAGCCCGCCTGGACGCAGGCTTGAAGCAGGTCTCCCGGCTCAGCACCCGGCTTCAAAACA
This sequence comes from Xanthobacteraceae bacterium, assembly GCA_030043175.1. The sequence continues at coordinate 5,935 of JASHYD010000210.1, forward strand.
ATCTGCCAGTCGGTCCAACCCTCTTCGACGACGGGCATCGGCTCGGCCGTCGCAATGCCCGGTAAATTTGAAGGATCTGACCTTGCGCGCAGGCGGAGGCGGGCCGGAAGCATGGCCTTCGCCTCTTGCTGGCTACCATCAAACACCTTTTGGCCACGGGCAAGTATGAGGAGCTGTGGGCAGAGCCGTTCGGCGTGCTCCATCACATGCGTCGAGAACAGGATGGTCGATCCCGCTTTCGACGCGGCCAGGATTTCGTCCTGCAATACCGCTTGGTTCACGGGGTCGAGGCCGGAGAACGGCTCGTCGAGCAGGAGCAGCTTTGGCGAATTGACGAGGGCTGTGGCCAGCTGGACCTTCTGCGCCATGCCCTTCGACAGCCGGTCGACTCGGCGATCGCGAAACTCATCGAGACCGAACCGTTCGATGAGGGGCGCCGCCGCCCTTTGCGAGGCTGAACGCGACAGACCTTTCAGTTGGCCAAAATAAACGACGGTCTGTAGTACGGACATACCAGGGTAAAGACCGCGCTCCTCGGGCAAGAACCCGATCTCCGCCGCCTTCTGTCGCCCCGGCGGCCCGCCCAGGACCTCGATGGTTCCCCACGAGGGGCGGAGGATATCGAGGATCATCCGCAAGGTCGTGGTCTTGCCTGCGCCGTTGGGGCCCAGGAAGCCGACCACGCGGCCACTGTCGATCGAGAAACTCAGGTCTCTCACGGCGACAAGGTCGCCAAAGCGCCGCGTCACGCCGTCCAGACTCAGAACCTTCATGCCGGGGCCCTGCTTAGCGATCAGCGCTCGCGCATGCCTGCCCTCCCTGGGCGAACTGGACAACCACGGGCAAGGCCCGCCTTGCCGCGGCAGCCCACGCAGGGATGTTGACTATATCCATTACGGATATATCATGAGGTGCATGATCAAGTCCAGCCCCCCGGGGCCGCTCACGCCGGCGGTCTTCCACATCCTCCTCGCGCTCTGCGGCCGGGAGCGCCACGGCTACGACATCATGCAGCAGGTCAAAGAGGACTCGCGGGGCGCCGTGAAAATGGGGCCAGGAACGCTCTATGGCTCACTCGATCGCATGATCGCAGCAGGCTTTGTCGCGAAGAGCGGCACGAGGGATCCGCGCAGGATCTACTACAAACTCACTGCGCTCGGACAGGCGACCTTGAAGGTGGAAAGCGAGCGACTGTCGGCTGCTGCGGCTACGGCGCGCCGACATTTGGGAGCGACGTAGTGCTACGCAGGCCGACCGCTTGCGAAGTTCAAAGAGAGACAGCAAAGCATCGCACCGGCAATTTTCCAACCGAGTGTGGTCATCTCCTGTCTATTCACACGCCACGATGAGCTGGAAGCCGAGCCTATAACATAACGGATTCAATCCGGCAGTGCTGACTGGCGAGACTTTAGCGGCAGAACCGCCCGCTGGAATGATGCTCGACCGTCAGGCGCTTCCGTCGCAACGCTTACGTATATGAGCAAAGAGGACGATGGCTCGGAGTTGGAGACATTCGGTAGGGCCGGACGGGCAAAGGCTGTCGTCGGTGATGCCTGTTTTAACGTCGCCGATTCCCCACGAAGTCCCTACCGAACTCCGCGCGGTCCGCCAGGGCTTCGCCTCGCGGCTCGTCCCTCTCCATGCGGGACTCGAGGCGTAAGTTGCCGTCAGCGGCGATGGCGCACGACGGTCGAAAAATGCCCCGCCAAAGGGAGGCCCCAACCGAGCTTGGCCCGCAACCCATCCTGCGAACAAAGATGGACCCGGGCCAAGGCAACGGTGAGCGCGAAGGGTGGCTCGACCTCATCGAGACACGTGCTAATTCGTTCCCCGTCCGACCACCCCGTAGGTCTTGGCGAAGCCGTTGCGCGCGTTGGTCACGGTAAACGCGCCATTCTGCTGCGCCGAGACTTTAATCCAATAGGCCGGTCCGTTGTGCGCCGGCGGCGGCGTAGTGGAACCGGGCGGCGGTGCGGGGATCGGCTCGATCGGCATGGCAGTCAGGGACTCATCGATGCCGTTGGCGATGAACATTCCTGGTACGGTGTACTCCTGTCCGCTGAGCTGGGAGAAATGGATCTGCCAGACATCCTCGATGCCGGGTGAGGAAAACAACGTCTTCATGGAGGCGGGGACCGCGCCCTTGCGGGTGCCGTTGTTCACGATGGCGACGCGCGGACGGATGCCGTGGACCAGCACGGGAGAATTCGAAACTCCGAGCCCGTGATGCGAGACTACGAACAGGTCGATCGTTCCGATCGGATTGTTCGGGCACATCAGTTCGAATTCCTTGTTCCAGGTGAGGTCGCCGAGATGCGCGACGCGGAACTTGCCGAACGTCACGATGCTGCCGACCGATTGTGCGTTCTCGGTCGGATCGGGGTCTTGCGGTTTGAAGGTCGCGCAAGACGCGTTGGCCTGGCCACCGCCCGCCAGTGGTGTCTTCTGCACAGCTCCGGCCGCGCTGACGATGCGCCAGTCTAGCCCCGCGACCGCAACCGTATCGCCGGGTTTTGCCACCGTATGCTTCGCGGCGCCGTAGAGGGCCGGGTAGGTCTTGGCGAAAAATTCGTCGAAAGCCGCGGCCGGCTGAATGTTGGAGCCGTGGTCAATGTAATCGCGGATCGGAATGCGTTTGGCCACTTCCGGCATTCCGCCGAAATGATCGCCGTGCCAGTGCGTGGTGATCAAATGATCGATCTGGGTGAGGCGGGCATCCTTGGCGGCAGCGGCGATGCGCTCGGCGTCGCGGACCCCCGCCTCGGGACCAAAATTCCCGGTGTCGATCAGGACGGATTCGCCGGAAGGCGAAACGAACAGCGTGGCGTTGCCACCCTCTACGTCGACGACGTAGATGTCGAGCGTCGTCCTGGTTTGGGCCGTGACCGGGGCAAGCCCGGCTACCAGCGCCGTGAAGCATGTGGCGGCTGCGAGCAACGCTTTCATTCGTATGCGCTCCCTGTTGTCTGAAAATCAATCTCTTGTTGTCATTGTCCCGGGAAGGCGGATGATCCAGCAACCGTCGCGACGTACCCGAGGGGCATGATCAGTTACTGAATGTTTCGCGGGGCATGACACTCTTCGGTTTCCGTCTCAGTCCGTTCCCATCCTGCGGTTGGGCGTGTCGGTTTTCGCAACGCTGTTTGGCGTGTTCGTGACGGTGCGAGGGCGACTACCCACAAGGTGATCTCGCAAAGGTTAATTCGTTTGCGCGAGCACGTTCGGCGCTTGGCCGAGCATTGCAGCGCTGGCGGCGGCGATACCAAGGAACTAGCGTCGGTTCAACATGGCCGATGTCTCCACACCGGGTTGAAGGAAGATCCTGGACGCGCAGAGCTGGCCTGTCAACGGCCAGCCGACGCGCAAGGCGGCAGCCCGTGCTCATGATGGCCCTCAATGTTGTTGGGGCTCTTCCATTACCGAAGCCCATCGAGTAGCTGCGCAGAGCGGCCCTTGAAACAGGATGTGCCGAACCCTCGAAGGTTAGCGGCAGCAACAATGGCGCTGATCGAGCCGTATTCGTCAATCTGGCGCTAGACGCTTGGCTGATAGCCGCGGTGCCGCACCTAAGGTCCGGCCAACGAGAGACATCAGCTTTTCGGACCACACTTCTTGAATTTGAGAGCCGGAAAGATGCCTATCAGTTCCCACCCAATGGCCTTCATGGCTTTCTCTATTGCGGTTCTGAAACGCTCGCGGCGGCCCCTTACAGTTGCGGTTGGTCCATCGACTGGGATCAATACGCTCAGCTGAATTCGTAGCTGGTTCTCAGCGTCTCGGATGAGAGCACCGTTGGCGAGTAATTCCCCCGATTCGACGGCGTCGATTACCGATTGCACGATCGGCTTGACATCGAGTCGTGGCAAACTGGGGTGACCGATCACGCGTCCCACTGGTTCCTCGACGCTGACCTTTGATCGTTGAAGTTCAGCATGACTTGGGCCGTCATTTCAAGCGTTACGGTTTAGAATTGTTTTAGTATTTGATGCTTTCGTCGGAGGGCAATCTGCCGCGCTGCGCCGTCCCCGCACGCAACCCGATTTGCCATCCACTATTATCGGTGGTGGCGTAAGTGCGATCAAAACAAGAGGTGAAACGTTTGAGTTCTCCGTAATCCTGTCCTTCTTACTTTCTTCTTCATAATGGCCGCCGGTCTCACCGGGACCTTGTACCATCCTGCCGCCCTGATCTCGATCAGCGTCGATCTGACGCTCTTTTCCCCGAGCTGCTCAAGCCCGCGACCACCGCTCCAAGCCAGCGAGGCCGTTTGACGCGCGGCGTGATGCCGGTATCGCCCGTACGATCGAGAACGGCTAAGGCTGCGGCACGCGGCGGAAGCTTACACGCTACTGCCGCGCGCCCCGGCGCCTTTCCCCAAGCAAGGGCGTCGGGGCACCGTTATCGTCACAATCCGTGGCGCGTCCGTTGCGGATACGTGACAACCTTGGTGCGTCTCAGACAGGCGAATGCGACTTCTTTCGCCCGCGGCTCTGAAGTCCGGCTACGCATGGCTTCGGCTTACGGTCTCGGTCTACCCGCATACGAAGGTCCCGGCATCCACTACTGGCATGTTGCGCCGCACCATCACCGAGCAGCAAGTTGCGCTGCGTTTTAAAATGCCGGTGAGCACCACCACAGCAAGGATTAGCCAGCACCTCCAGCAAACGGGACGGGGTCACGCTTGGCAAGCTTCGCGGCTGCAATAATTCGTTCGGCGATTACTCGTGCCACTCCGGGCTCATCGATTTCGTCTAGTTTCGTGCAGTCGAAAGCTCTCAGTAATCGCTGCAACTGCTCAGGGTCGATTCGCATGGCCGCTACCCTCCACAAAGCGGCAGGTACTTGCGCACTTGAGATGTTACCGGTAGCTATTTACTAATGATGATTAATTTCCGGTCACCATTTTAGCGAATAATAAGGATTTAGTCATATGTCGCCGCACTTGGTTTCTAAGTTAGCTAGAATTATCAGCGGCGTCATCGACGATCTATTCATCGCTATATAACGTGTTATCTTTGCAACACGTGGGCGACTTTCGACAGAAGGCCGCTTTTATTGACCCGGTATCCCTGTTTACACGAATCATCGGGGATGGGATGTTGGCTTCGATCGGGGCTGGCGGTCTGTGCCCCGATCGGCTTCTCACGCTATTCCCACGCTGCGGTCTTACCGGGAGCACAAATGGCGGCGATTTCTCACAGACGTCGTCTCAGCGAGAAAGCACGTCGGACGTTAGAGTTGCTCGTCGACCACCAGGGCAGCACCGAAGCGTACCTCGGTGCATGCCTCGGTTTCACAGATCGGATGCTTTTTCTTCTGGCTCAGGCCGGGCTGATAGCGATACGACATGAGATCATCAACACTGGCGCCGAGTTGATCGATATCGGCCGGGTCAAGATTACGGACGCTGGACGGCAGGCGCTCGAAAACATGACCGCGCGCAGACCATCGCCGCGCTTGCGGCCCGATGAGTAGGGCTGCGCTCCAATCGTCTACCAGCGAACGTCGCTCGCCGCACTGACGGCGTGGCAGTAAGGGCTCCCGAGGGCGCGCGATCCTAACGGCATCCTACGTAGGCCGCCAATCCGGCACTCCCCGCTAACGCCATTAGGTTGGATCAGCTCGGGGGCTGAGCGGCTCCCTCAGAGCCGGCGCGCGCCGTCACCTTTCCGAAGCCCGCAACGTGCCGACGATCTGCAAGCCTAGATGAGGTAGGCCGTAGATGTCGATGTTCGTCTTCAAGCCAAGCATCATCGCGATCGAAGCGAGATTGTCATGCTTGGTCGTGGCGATGATCCTCGGTCGCCATGGCGGTGAAGGCACGGGTGATCAGCGCCTCCGCCACGCATTTTATAAGCGCCCTCCGCAAACCACGCTCTGCCCGGGAGTCGCGGGACCGCCCGCATCTCCTTATCGATTTTTTGGCTACCGCCTCCCGGGCACTTTCGCTAGAATGTTTGGTTCGTTCGGAGGCTATCGTGCATACCATTCTTTCACGCAAAGACTCGGCGACTCGGGCCGAGCGAATCTTCTATGGCAGCGTCGCCCGCCACGAAATCATTCTGGTCGCGGTCTTCTTTTTCGCCCTCGCGTGTGGACTTGCGAGCGCCAGCGGTGCCTGCGCGCAAAACTCCGCCACGCCACCCGACGATCAGGCCGTACGCGGGCGCGTCGAAACCTTGCTGAAACAGATGACGCCCGACGAAAAGCTCGGCCAACTGAACCAGCTTTTCGCCTTTGGCCCTCCCGAGCAATTTGCCGACGCCATTTCCAAGGGCCAACTGGGCTCCCTGCTGTTTGTCACCGATCCCGCGCTCATCAACCGCTACCAGCATCTCGCCGTGGACAACTCGCGCTTGCACATCCCGCTGATTTTCGGTTTCGACGTCATTCACGGTTTCCGCACCATTATGCCCGTGCCCATCGCGATGGCCGCTTCGTGGGATCCCTCCGCTGTCGTGCGCGCGCAGACGGTTGCCGCCCGCGAAGCGCGCTCCGTGGGTATCGATTGGGCCTTCGCGCCGATGCTGGACATTGCACGCGACCCGCGCTGGGGCCGCATCGTGGAGGGCGCGGGTGAGGATCCGTATCTCGGTTCCGCTATCGCGGTGGCGCAGGTGCGCGGCTTTCAGGGCGACTATATCGGGGCGCCCGACCACTTGCTCGCTTGCATGAAACACTTTGCCGGCTACGGCGCCGCTATCGGTGGGCGCGACTACGAGGAAGCCTATATTCCCGAAACGCTGCTCTATAACGTTTACCTCGCGCCGTTTCACGCCGCCGTCAAAGCCGGTATCGGCTCCGCGATGAGCGCGTATCTGGATCTCAACGATGTGCCTGCCGCTGGAAATCGCTGGCTCCTCCACGACGTGCTGCGCGACCAGTGGAAATTCCACGGCTTCGTGGTCAGCGACGCCAATTCCGTCAAAAGCCTGGAAACGCACGGCTACGCCAAGGATGTCTCGCAAGCTGCGCTCTATGCCTTCGACGCCGGTGTGGACATGGAGATGGCCATCGGCTTCACGGCCTTCTCCAAAGGCCTAAAGCCCGCACTCGACCGCGGCGAAATCAGCCAACAACAAATCGATGATGCCGTGCGGCCCATCCTCGAAATGAAAATCCGTCTCGGGCTTTTCGATCATCCGTTTGTCGACGTAGACCGCGCCAAGCAAGTGCTCGCCGCTGCGGAACATCGTAACGTTGCGCGCCGGACGGCCGAGCGTACCGCCGTGCTCCTGCGCAACGACGGCCAGCTGCTTCCGCTCAGCAAAACGGCCTACAACAAAATCGCGATCATCGGCCCGCTCGCCGATTCGCAGATCGACACGCTCGGCTCGTGGAGTTTTCAATTCGATCTTTCGGAAACAGTCACCGTGCTGGCGGGCATCCGTAACGCGGTCGGTGCGCGCGCGGAGGTCAGCTACGCGCAGGGCGTGCACATTCAACGCAAGTTCCCATCATTCTTTGACGCCATCATGCACATCCCGCCGGAAGGGCCGTGGACGGAGGCGCAAGCCGAGGACGCGTTCTCGAGAGCCGTGAACCTCGCGGGCGCCAGTGACGTCACCGTGCTGGTGCTGGGCGAGCAGCAGAAGATGAGCGGCGAGGCAGCTTCGCGCGAATCACTGGACCTTCCGGGCGACCAGGAAAAACTGCTCGAAGCGGTGGTTGCTCTCGGCAAGCCGGTCGTGCTCGTACTTTTCAACGGCCGGCCGCTCAATATTCAGTGGGCTGCCGAACACGTCCCGGCGATTCTGGACGCGTGGTATCCCGGCACGCAGGGCGGCAACGCCGTCGCCAATCTGCTTTTCGGCGATGCGGTGCCTGGCGGCAAGTTACCCATCACGTGGCCACGCGACGTCGGGCAAATCCCCATCTACTACGCGCACAACACCACGCAAGCGCCGCAGAATCAGGGCAAGCGCTACTGGGATGAAGAAAGCACGCCGCTTTATCCCTTCGGCTACGGCCTGAGCTACGCGAAGTTTGCGTTTTCCAATCTGAAGCTGAGTCGAGGCGACATCGAGCCAGGCGAAACCGTGGACGTCAGCGTGGACGTGGAAAACACCGGCGCGGCCGCTGGCGATGAAGTGCCGCAGCTTTATATTCACCAGCGCTACGGCAGCACGTCGCGTCCCGTGCGCGAGTTGAAGGGCTTCCAGCGGCTCACGCTGGCGCCGCATGAAAGAAAAACCGTGCACTTCTCGCTCGGCAAGGACGAGCTCACCTATTGGAGCACGGCAAAACAGGCGTGGGTCGAAGAGGCCTCGACGTTTGACGTGTGGGTCGGTGGTGACTCCACGACGACGCTGCACGCTAACTTCAACGTCACAAAATAAGGCCGATCGAGAAAGCGAGTATCATCCAGCGTTCGCCGCGCCGGCATCCTTGGCTGCACGTGCCGGCCAGAGGCCGGCTCTACGAAGAGTGCTCGTTCGCCGGGGACATGGCGCACTCTCTTGCGAGCCCGGGCCCGGTTCGCAGACCGGCGGCGTTATCGGGATTTTTCGCGCCCAAGCAGGTCTGTCGGCGTCTTACACAACGAGTGGAAATGACGTAAACTTGATCGGCAGAAAATACCGCGGAGAGAGAGGAGCGACAATGTCCTCGTTCACGTCGCGAGGAGAGCTGCTCGCAGGCAGCGCCTTGGCGGTCTTGGCCGGCCTGATCTGGGCAATCCCGACCACACCGGTCGCAGGGCAGGAAAAGGCGGCTACGCCGAATTTCTCGTCGAGCCAATTCGGGTGGGTGCGGGTCGGGCAAGGTGGCCCCGACTTCGATCCGGTTCCGGGCCAGGTGCCGCCGGTTACCAACGATCCCGCACATCCCTTCGTCGGCAACGGCACCGGCAGACAGCCGACCTACCGGATTGCGGATCTGAGCAATCCGAACCTGAAGCCCTGGGTGAAAGAGTACATGAAGAGGGACAACGATGAGGTGCTGGCGGGCAAGATTGCCTTTACGGCGCGCCAAAGCTGCACCCTCGCCGGCGTTCCGGGCTTCATGGCCTACGGCGGACCGACGCCGCTCTATTTTGTTCAAACGCCCAAGGTCGTTTGGTTGATCTTCTCCGGCGACCATCAGGTGCGGCGCGTCTACATGGACGTGCCCCACTCGGAAAATCCCACGCCGTCCTGGTACGGCGAGTCGGTCGGACACTACGAAGGAGATACGCTGGTTATCGACACCATCGGGCAAAACACCAAGACCGTCGTCGATCTCTACCGCACGCCGCACACCGAGAAGCTGCATGTGGTCGAGCGCTGGCAAATGACGGATGAGGGCAAGGGTCTAGAAGTCGTCTTCAAGGTGGACGATCCGGATACTTTCTATCAAGCCTGGTGGGGCAAGCGGCGCTATCGG
>JASHYD010000211.1 GCA_030043175.1 Xanthobacteraceae bacterium
GGTTGAAGCGCCCACGTCGAGACAGACGCGATCCGTGATGCTGACGCCAAAGCGGTCGAGCGCGCCATCAAGCTTGACGCCGCCGCGCGACACCCAGGGAAAGGCCGGCTCGGCCACAAGCGCGGCACCGGTTGCGATCGGCTCCGAGGCCTTGCGCACCGGCCTGGCATCGGCCGTCACGAGGCCGGCCGCGATTGCGGCCTGCGCTTTCGCGCGGCTTTCGAAGAAGCCCCGCTCGACGAGGAGGACGTCGGCGCGCAGGCGAGGCGGATTGACCGATCGTATTCTCATAGGTTCCCGCTGGAAACCGGCGATTTTAATCGCCGGTGGAAAGCGAGCTGGCCACAATCAAAGTGGCTCGCCATGCAACCGGCACCAGGGGCGCTCACGTTCTCTGGCGATAAGCGGTGCCCTTTGAGGGGGATTGGTCTCGGGCAACCATTCTCTCCGACGACGTGAACTACCCTTCGGGTTACGGGCGATGTAAACCGCCCGAATGTTGACGACGCTGATATGTTTGCCAACCATGTCGGCCTCAGCCAATAAGGTTCTCGGTTATGGCGGGGACAACAGCCCCCCGATTTCAATCGGGGGCTTGTTGACTCGTCGCCTCTATTCAGCCGGAAGATACGCTAGAGCGGCAGCCGGACGGAGGGCTACAGCTCTGCTGGCGCAGCCATTATGCCTCAACTAACATCGATGGCGGATCGTGCAAGGGTCTTGCGGGCGCGCTGCGCGCTCATTCCGCAATCCTTCCCTCGAACAGGAACCGAAATGAGCAATCTGCCGATTTATGAGATGCTGGCTCAGGCCTTTGCACGCGAGGGCGTCGACACCCTGTTCAGCCTGACGGGCGACGGCAATATGCACTGGGCCACCGCGATGTCGAAGATTGACGGCATGCGGGTGTTTCATGCCCGGCACGAGCATTGCGCATGTGGCATGGCGATCGGTTATCACAGCGCGACCGGCAAGGTCGGCGTCGCCACCGTGACGTGCGGCCCGGGTGTCACCCAGATCGCCACCGCGCTGACCATGGCATCGCGTGCCGGCGTGCCGCTGGTGGTGTTCGCTGGTGAAAGCCCGATCAACGCCCGCTGGTATAATCAGGCGCTCGACCAGGCCCCGTTGGTGACGGCGACCGGCGCACACTATGTTCGGGCCCACAGCCCGGCTCGCATGTATGATTGCGTGCGCGAGGCTTTCTATATCGCACGCCACGAGCGCAGGCCCGCAGTGTTAGGCGTTCCATATGATTTGCAGAAACTCCCCTTGCCGGGGGCGTCAGAATACGTGTCGTCATCATCCCTGATACCTGAGACTGGCCGCACGCCGCCAAATCCCGAGATACTCCAGCGGCTGGTCGAGCGACTTGCCGCCGCACAGCGACCGATCATTATTGCCGGGCGCGGCGCGCTGCGATCCGGCGCCCAGACGGCGATCGAGGCGTTGGCGCGGGCGAGTGGGGCGTTGCTCGCGACCACGCTGCCGGTGCGTGGAATGTTTGATCATGATCCCTTCTCGATCGGCGTCGCCGGCGGCTTTTCCTCCGAGATCGCCCGCGAGCTGTTCGGCCAATCCGATCTGGTGATCGCCGTCGGCGCAAGTCTCGCTTATTACACGGTCGACGGCGGCGCCCTTTTCCCCCGGGCCTTCGTGGCGCAGATCGACGAGCGGCCACGCGGCCTGAAGGACGGGCTGCCAGCCGCAGATCTGTTCGTGAGGGCGGACGCCAAAGCCGCAGCGGAAGCGCTCGGACGTGAGCTCGCGCGCTACGGCACCAAGATCGGTTTCCGATCGCTCAAGCTGGCGCAGCGGATCGCACAAGCCACGCCCGACACGGCCCAATTCGCGATCGGCCCGGGCACGTTCGATCCGCGTCACGTGGTGGCCGAACTCGATCGCGTCATCCCGAAGGATTGGGAGATGGTGAGCGGCTCGGGTCACCAGGCGTATTTCCAGACGCACATGCGCGGCCGCAAGCCCGAGCAGTTTCACGTCATGCGGGAGTTTGGGGCGATCGGCAATTCGATCGCAATCGCGATCGGCGTCGCCGCCGCCAAGAACAACGGCAAAGTCGTGCTGATCGAAGGCGACGGCAGCCTGCTCATGCACATCCAGGAGCTTGAGACTCTCAAGCGGCATGACGTGCGCATTTTGATATGCGTCCTCAACGACGGTGCCAACGGGGCGGAACTCCACAAGCTGCGCCAGGACGGCCTCGACGACAGCGGCGCGATATTCGGGCGCACCGATTTCGGCACGATCGCCCGCGGTTTCGGCCTGAGGGGAACGACCGTGGAAAACCTCTCGCAATTTCAGTCGCTGATGCGGGAGTTCGCGGCGCAGGACATTGCAGAGATCTGGAATGTTCCGATTTCCGATCGGGTGATCTCGCCTCCGATGCGGCGCCTCAAGGCGAAGGGGCACGGCGTGATGTAGGGGCGTGGTCAGCTTACGGCCTGCACTTTGCTCACCTGCGCTCCCCCACCAACGCGAACCATTCGTCCTCCGTCAGCAAGGTGACCCCCGCCTCGCGCGCCCGGTCGAGCTTCGAACCGGCGCCGGGGCCGGCGATCACATAATCGGTCTTCTTCGACACCGAACCGGCCACCTTGGCGCCGAGGCGCTCCGCCATCGCCTTCGCTTCGTCACGGGTCATTTTCTCCAGCGCTCCCGTGAACACCACGGTCTTGCCCGCGACCGGGGAGTCGCTCGCCGGCCGCTCGGCATCGCGGATGCGCACCTGCGCCGCAAGCCGTTCAACGCGCCTGAGATTGTGCACCTCGCCGAAATAGTCGCGAAGGCTCTCGATCACCGTATCGCCGATCTGATCGAGTGCATCGAGCTCCTCCTGCGTCTCCTCGTCACCCTTGGCGAGCTTGAGGCACGCCTGATGGAAGGCCGCCCAGGTGCCATAGCCGCGTGAAAGTGCTGTCGCGGTCGTCTCGCCCACATGCCGGATACCGAGCGCGTAGATGAACCGCTCCAGCGCAACCTCGCGTCGCGCCGCAATGGCAGCGAACAGATTACGCACCGAGGTCTCGCCAAATCCCTCCACCTCCTGCAGACGGACCTCTTTGTTGTGCGCCTCCAGCGTGAAGATATCGGCGGGCTCTCTGACCCAGCCGCGCTGATAGAACAGCTCGATCTGCTTCTCGCCGAGCCCGTCGATGTCGACGGCGCGGCGGGACACGAAATGCTTAAGATGCTCCACGGCCTGAAACGGGCACGCAAACTCACCGCTGCAGCGGGCCACTGCGCCTTCCTCTCCGCTTGCGGTCTTATCGCGCACCACCTCGGTGTGCAGACGGCACGGGCACTTGCTCGGAAAATGGTAGAGGCGGGCGCCACGTGGCCGTTCCTCCACGACACCGAGGACCTGCGGGATCACGTCGCCGGCCCGCTGAATGCGAACCGTATCGCCGATGCGAACGCCGAGGCGCGCAATCTCGTCGGCATTGTGCAAGGTTGCGTTCTGCACCACGACCCCACCCACGGTCACCGGCTCAAGTTTGGCAACCGGCGTGAGCGCTCCAGTGCGGCCGACCTGAATCTCGATGTCCTTGACGACGGTCATCGCTTTCTCGGCTGGGAACTTGTGCGCGATCGCCCAGCGCGGATTGCGCGACACGAAGCCGAGACGCTGCTGCCAATCGAGGCGGTCCACTTTGTAGACCACGCCGTCGATGTCGTAGTCGAGCGTGGCACGCTCTGCTTCGATCTCGTGGTGAAATTGCAAAAGCTCCTCGACCGAGCGGCACATCGTTGCCAGCGGATTTGTCTTGAAGCCGCAGGAGCGGAACCAATTCGCCATGCCCGCCTGGGTGTCCGCCGGCATCCGGCTCATCTCTCCCCACGCATAGGCGAAAAAACCTAGCGGCCGCGATGCGGTGATCAGGGGGTCCTTCTGTCGCAACGAGCCGGCCGCAGAATTGCGCGGATTGACGAACACCTGCCCGCCGAGTTCGGATTGACGCGTGTTGAGGGCGAGGAAGCCGGACTTGGTCATGTAGACTTCGCCACGAACCTCGCACACCTCCGGGACGCCCCTGCTTTCGAGCCGGTGAGGAATGTCGCTGAGCGTCCTGACATTGGCAGTGACGTCCTCGCCCACATTGCCATCGCCGCGCGTCGCGCCGATCGCGAGCTCGCCGCCCTCATAGCGCAGCGAAATCGACAGGCCATCGATTTTCGGCTCCGCGCTGAAGGCGATCTCGTCGTCGTCCTGGAGCCGCAAAAAACGGCGAATGCGGCCGATGAAATCGACAACATCCTGCTCCGCGAACGCGTTGTCGAGGGACAACATCGGCACGGCGTGACGAACCTTGGCGAACTTTGCCGCCGGCGCGGCGCCGATCCGGCGGCTCGGGGAATCGGCGCGGACGAGACCCGGATAGCGCGCCTCGATCGTGGCGTTGCGTCGCCGCAAGGCATCATATTCGGCATCCGAAACGGTGGGCGTGTCGTCCTGGTAATAGCGCTTGTCGTGCTCGGCAATCTCGGCCGCGAGCCGCTTGAGCTCGTCCTTGGCCTGCCTTTCGTCGACCGCGTCGGGCGCGATATGGGCGAAGTCTTTGGATGGCATGGTCGTTGTCACTGGTGTGCAGTTTCAACGCTTCTACACCTTTCGATATCATTTTGGCTCGCGAACTTTTGCCGACGAGCCCGCAATGACCGGCCCGAGATGACACCCTTGTCTATCCCGACCCTTACGCGTAGCCTGTTAAGGTAATGACGAATCCAAGGAGCGGTCGTTCCATGAAGGTCTTATCCCACCTCAAATACGCGTTACCGATCCTGGCAGTGGCCCTGGCGCCGTTGCCGGCGTCGGCGAGCAATGTTCGCATCTACATCACCAACAGCGCCGGCGACAGCATCCACGTGATCGACCCGGCGACCAATGAGGTCGTCCAGGAGATCGACAACTACGTCGGCGCCCATGGCATCGATTTCTCCCCGGACGGATCGAGGGTCTATGTAACCAACGAGGACACCGATTCGCTCGACGTTTTGGACCGCAAAACCGGCAAGCTGATCAAGAAGGTGGCACTGAGCGGCCATCCCAACATCGTGGCGGCAACCAAAGCCGGCGACCGCATCGTGGTCGCCATCGCCCGCGGCAAAGGTGGACTCGATATCGTCGACGCCAAAACGCTGGAGCTGAAGAAGACCATCTCAACCAACGGCGGGCGACTACACGATGTCTATATCACGCCCGATCAGAAATATGTGGTCGGCGGCTCGATCCCATCCAAGACGTTCTATGCGTTCGATCTCGAGAAGGAAGAACTTGCTTGGGATTTCAAGATGGACCTCGGCGTGCGATGCATGGCGATCGAAACCAA
>JASHYD010000212.1 GCA_030043175.1 Xanthobacteraceae bacterium
ATTCGCCACCCTGGCGATCTCAAGGGCAAGCGAGGCGGCGTGCCGGAATACAGCATGACGGCCGCGGTCTACATGCGAGGACTCCTGGAACATGAATACGGCGTCAAGCCGAGCGATGTTGAGTGGGTGCAGGGCCGCGCCGACCGCCTTGGCCGCAAGCTGCCGGCCGACATCCGATTGGTCGAGACGCCTGCGGGCACCGAACTCGGCGATATGCTGGAGCGAGGCGACCTCGATTTCCTGATGACCGCGAACAATCCGCTGGCATTCCGCCGCGGCAGTTCGAAGGTGCGGCGGTTATTCCCCGACTATGCGGCGGCCGAGAAGGACTACTATCGACGCACCAAAATCTATCCGATTATGCACACGGTGGTGATCCGCCGCGACATCTGTGAGCGCTACCCATGGGTGCCGCTCTCTCTGTACAAAGCGCTGTGCACCGCCAAAGACCGCTGCTACCACTTCCTTGCGGAACTGGGTTCATCGAAGGTGTCATCGGCTTGGTTGCAGCCGCTGCTCGAAGAGGAGCAGGCTATCATCGGTCCTGATTGGTTCGCCTATGGGATCTCGCAGAACCGGCCCAGCATCGAAGCGCTGTTGCAGTACGCTCATGAACAGGGACTGACCCAGCGGCGCGTCAAGCTCGACGAGTTGTTTGCTCCGAGCACGATGCGGGATATTCCGTTGGGCGACGGACAGCGGATTTAGCCTGCGACGGGCCATTTGCCGATCCCTCCCCCGCCGGCTGAGGGGGCAAGATTGCCCAGCCGAATGAAGCACTCCCAATGCCCCTCCGCCTCGTCTTCATGGGCACCCCCGACTTCGCGGTGCCGACGCTCGCCGCAATCGTCGCCCGCGGTCACGACGTAGCGGCCGTCTTTACGCGGGCGTCGCAACCGGCGGGGCGCGGCATGGAGTTGCGGCCGAGCCCGGTGGAGCGCGAGGCACGGCGCTTGGGGATCGCCGTCCTGACGCCGAACACGCTCCGCTCGGCGGAGGCGCAAGATGCGCTTCGCGCCCACAGCGCGGACGCCGCCGTCGTGGTCGCATATGGGTTGATCCTGCCGAGGCCGATCCTCGACGCCCCCCGGTTCGGCTGCTTCAATCTTCATGCGTCGGCCCTGCCACGCTGGCGCGGCGCAGCGCCAATTAATCGCGCCATCATGGCGGGCGATGTCGAAACCGGTATCGTGGTGATGCAGATGGCCGAAGGGCTTGACACCGGGCCTGTGGCGATGACGACGCGTATCGCCATTGGTCCCGACATGACAGCCGGTGAGCTGCATGACGAGCTTGCACGGCGCGGCGCCGATCTCATGGTCGGCGCGCTCGATGCGCTGGAGCACGGCTCGCTAGAACTGACGCCGCAACCGCAGGAGGGGGTGACTTACGCCGCCAAGGTCGACAAAAGCGAAACCCGGATCGATTGGACCCGGCCGTGGAAAGCCGTGCACGACCATTGCCGCGGCCTGTCGCCCTATCCGGGCGCGTGGTTCGAGCTGCCGGACTCTGGTGCGTTGCCCGCTCGTGTCAAAGTGCTGCGCACCAGCAGAGGCGCGGGGGCGGCGACGCCCGGCACCGTGATCGACGATATGCTTACGGTGGCGTGCGGCGACGGCGCCGTGCGCATCCTCGAGCTCCAACGCGCCGGCCGCCAGCCCATGGGGGCCAAGGAGTTCTTGCGCGGCACGCCACTTGCGATCGGCACGCGGTTAAGCTGAGTTGTGAGGCAGTCGCTCAATCGCTACGCCCAACTGACGATAGGCGTCGGGCAACCGCGCCCCAAGGCGTTGCGCCGACGTACCCCTCGTGTCAGGCCGCCTTTTCGACAGTTTGATGCGTAGTCCCGCTGGCCCGAAAGCCCCTGTGGCACGCAGCGTGAGGTTCGGCTCCTGTGATTTGTTGCCGCCCGGTTCTCAGCAGAGCCCGTTTTGGCGCCGGCCCCCTGAAGACGCGACCGAACGAACCGCGGCCCGTCGTCCTTAATTTATCGAGCGCATGGGGTTTTTGCGTCTGGAGCCTCTCAAAAAAACAGACTCAAGAAAACACGAAATTCGCAAAGACACGAGAGCAAACCAACATTCTATATTCTATCATTTTGGCGAAAGAGGCGCGTGTTATCGAGAAGAATTCGAACGAGTGCGCAAGGCAGCTACCGAACGTGCTCGGAAGGCGAAAGAGCGTTTGCGAAAACTCCTGCAAGAGAAACACCGCCAGAATAGTCCTCGGGATGCACACGGGCTAAGGCAGTGCAGCCGCAACAGGGAAAGTGCCCCGCCAAGATCGTGCGGATTTCGACTATCAGCGAAGTGCTTTTGATTACCCAACGACGGGCCTCGACAATGCAAGTTCGGCTTTCGCCCCGAAACGCACCGCTTCGAGTTTGTCCGGCTGCAGGAAAAGGTTCCGGTCTGTCGCCTGGAGAGCGCTCCAGATCGGATAACGACACCGCCGCCTCCAGGATTGCCCGAACGGAGACCCAGGCTTCAACGAATCCACGACCTCATACTCGCCGGCGGCAGCAGCGGATATCCCAGCACGACCAGCGATTTCGTTTTAGGGAGGCCAACAGGAGTTACCTGACCACCGCACCCAGCGCGTGGCGGCGCGGCGACGCGCATCAGGCTCCCTCGTGGAGGTTTTCCGGATCGTGGTCGCGCATTCCGATCGATGGAGAATGCCGGCGAATAGATTTCGGAGGCGACGTTAATACGACTTAGTCAGTGTGGCCTCAAAATTCTGCCGAACCTGTTTGGGTTCAGTGATATTGGTCTAAAGCGCGACCGCACATTGCCAGGCGCGCTTGCAATGAGAACGACCACACATGCCGCGCTACAAGCTGCTGATCGAATATCACGGCGCGCCGTTCGTCGGCTGGCAGGTGCAGCACAATGGCATTTCGGTCCAAGGCCTGCTGACGGGTGCGGTGGCGGCATTCTGCGGCGAGACTGTCCACGTGCAGGGGGCAGGGCGCACCGACGCGGGCGTGCACGCGCTCGGCCAAGTGGCCCATATCGATCTCGCGAGGCTTCGGGACACCGACACGATTCGCGACGCGATCAATGCGCATCTGCGGCCTCATCCGGTCGCCGTGCTGGCCGCCGAAGGCGCCGCGGATGATTTCGACGCCCGCTTTTCGGCGCGCCGCCGCCATTACCTCTACCGCATCATCAACCGCCGCCCTGATCTGACCTTGGACACCGGTCGCGCGTGGCGGATATCGCGGCCGCTCGATGCATCGGCCATGCACGAGGCCGCGCAGCGGCTCGTCGGGCGGCACGACTTCACGACATTCCGGGCCGCGGAATGCCAGGCGAAATCGCCGGTGAAGACGCTTGACCAGCTGGATGTTGAACGGGACTGCGACGAGGTGCGCATCTGCGCCTCTGCGCGTTCATTCCTGCACCACCAGGTGCGCTCGATGGTGGGCTCGCTGGTTCAGGTCGGCGAAGGCCGATGGAGTGTCGATGATGTTGCGCGCGCACTGGCGGCACGCGACCGCAATGCCTGCGGTCCCGTGGCTCCACCGGACGGTCTCTACCTCGTCAAGGTGGATTATTGAGGCAATGGGCGCAGGGAAAACGTGATCGCTTTGGCTATCCGGCACTGCCCCGCGTTGCTGGAAGCTCAACCCGAGCGCAGCGCAATCACCCGAAATACCGAGCCTGATCGGAGTCCGCGTCGCCGAGGCTCGGCAGGTCGTCAATTTGTTTCGGAGCGCAAGTGACCGCCAGCGAGTGGCGCTCTTGACGCTGCTGTTCTTCAACATTCGGCGAGTTCGGGTTACTCGCCTCGACTTTGCCAGGCGCGCCATCACTTCGATTTTCCGCTTCCCCTAGCTCGAGCGCGTTCGCTGCTGGGCACGTCAAGCGCCAGGTGAAGCCTGACGGCGCGTATTCAAGATCAACCGCACCATCCACGCTGCGCTCCGCCATTGCTTCCATAACTATGGTGCCAAACCCGCGTCGCCGCGGTGCAGATACGGGCGGCCCTCCGCGCTCGGTCCAGCTCATCGTGAACGTATCGCGATCCGCCCCCCAGCGGATGTCGACGCCACCCGTCCCCGCCGAGAGCGCCCCGTATTTTCCAGCGTTGGTGGCGAGTTCGTGGAGCGCGAGCCCGATGGCTTGCGCGCAAGCCGCCGTGAAGCGCAGCTTGGGCCCACGAACGCCGATGCGAGAACCAATGAGATCAGAGAAATGCGCGAGCTGGGCACGAACCAGGTCCTCGATCTCGACCCCATTCCACGCGTTGCGGACGAGCAGGTCCTGATTGGCTGACAGCGACTGAACGCGCTCGGAGAAGCGCTCGACGAAATCTTCCGGGTTTCTGGTGGCGGTCTGATGAGCGATCGAGTCGACGACGCTGAGCATGTTCTTGGCGCGATGATTGATTTCGCGCATCAGGAGCTGTTCCTTTTCCTCACGATCCTTACGTTCGGTAATGTCCTGGACAGTGCCACCGAAGCTTACGGCCCGTCGCGCAGCCCCGGCACCCGCAAAATATGCGAGTCCATGAGCCTCCACCCAACGGACCTGGCCCTCTCGTCGTCGTATCCGGTACTCGTGATGGACGTATGACTTCGGATGAGCAGGATCGAGCGCCTCCTGGCGGTTGGCCCGAAACCTTTCCATGTCGTCGGGATGCACGCGCTTCATGAGGTCCTCGATCGCTATTTCACCAGGAGCCACCTCGAAAATTTCGTCAAAACGCGCATCCCCCCAGGCTACGCCACGGAGGGGATCGTATCGCCACCACCCGAGTTTGGTTGCATCGAAAGCGAGCTGCAGCTGATCTTTGCTCGCCTGCAGGTCATGCTCCGCTGCCCGTCGCTGCGCAGCGGCCCCTCGAAGCTCCGTCATGAGCGTGTCCACTTCGGCGACTGGGGTACCGCTCACCGGCATAGGGCCACCCTCCCCTAAAGCAACTGCAGTACGAGCTGCGTGGCCGACCGAGCGCGTGATAGTCCGGCCCAGCCAAAAGGCCGAAGCAGCTACCAGCGCGATCGCTAGCAACGCGATGGTACCAAGGGTTCGCCACTGGACCCGAACCGGAGCCTCGAGCACGGCTTTGGGCGCCCACGCGGCGGTTTCCCAGCCGGTCAATTCCGACTTGGTGGACGCCCCGAGCGACGGTCGCCCTACGGAGTCGATAAACTCGAACACGCCCGGCTCTGGGCGGTGCCACAGCGCCGGCGGCAACTCCTGCCCGATGAGCGTATGCTGATTCCCAGACTGTTCGATGATGCGATGCGCAGCGTCGGAGATCACCGCTTGCCAGCCGGCCGGCAGTTCTTTTGCCGCGACCAGGCGCGCGAACATGCGCTGTTCCGGAGACTTGGCGAGCGCATACCGGTTCTCACCCCTGATCTGCACAGGCACGATGACGATGACCACAAGCCGTTGGGTGACGGGAGTCAGGAACAGGTCGCTTACCTGCGGCTGACTCGTTGCAAGGGCCCTCTCCGTAGCTGCGGGAGCGCCCGCCTTTGGCAACGGTTTACCGAAAGGCACCGCGGTGCTGACCAGTTGCTGCATGTCGGGATCGATGAGCACGATGTTGCCGCTTCGACGGAGGGCCAGCGAGGCCTCTGCCTGTCGCTGGAACTCGGCGAAGTCCCTTTCGTGCAGCGACCGCGAAGCCGCCAACCCCTGCAGTCTGTCGATCTCCCCTACGATCTCACGATCAATGTTCGCAGACAAAGTCCGCGCCTCAATTGCGAGGTTTTCCCGAACGTCGCGGAGCTGCGCATCGGTGACGCGAAATCCTGCGTATGCGCCGTACAGCAGGAGTGGCCCAATGATCGCGAATCCCAGCATGACCAGCAGGTGCCACAACGGCCGAGGCTTGCGGAACACGGGCATCGTCCCGCTCCGCAAGATGATCCCGACGGCGACACAGAGCAGGCCAACGGCGGCGGGCAACGAAGGCGAGTTGACGGACGCCGAGCCGTAGAGAGTGTCCACGCCGCTTAGGTAGCCGAGCAGGGCAAAAACCGTGATTCCACCGGCGATGCCAGCGAGCACGGTCGCGGCGAGGCGATGCCGCTCGAAACGGGTTAGTGCGAGCGCGCCGGCCGCAAGTCCAAACGCCAACATCCCCGCGCTCGTTACCCGGAAGGAACCCGCTAACGGATCCCGCGGCGCCAGCCAGCGGTTGATGCCAAGCTCGATGTCGAAGAGGACCACGACCAAGCCAACAGCGGCGCAGGCAATCCCAGCAAGGCCGAGCCCGAACGCAAAGCGTGAGTCCTTGCCGGGGCGCAGGAGCGCGAGGCCGAACGCTGCGAGCATCAATACCGCAAACGGCCCTATGGCGAAGTACCCAGAACCCCAAATCGATAGCAGCGGGAGCCCGGCCCGCCAGCCGATGAGCGCTGCAGCGGCAATCGCCACCGCCGCAAAGCCAAAAGCTTCGCTCGCGCGTTGTCTCTTCACATTGCCGACCTGACCAACAAACGGTGTCACGTGGCCTCCGGACGGTGAAAAGCGTGGGCCGGCAGGCGCTTCCGGACGAGTGCTCGAACCTGTCCGGCGACGTTTTCAACATAAGCAACTGCGCGCATGGGGCTATATCTGCGCAATAATTTTGTCGAAGGGGAACAGGAGGGGCTGGCTGGGAGTTGACGCAGACGCCAGCGCTAAGCCGGGACCAGCGACCATCCATTCAGCGGATCATTCATCGGCAAAGATGGATCGGCATCGTCGACCAAGACGGCTGATCTGCCGCTATCGTTCGACAACTCAACCACATACCGGCAACGAAGATCACTTAGAAAAGAGCCTCAAAGATAAACACCGAAAATTCCACCGCATCTGGGGAGCGTTCAAGGTAGAAAGACCAGCGCGGTGGATAGCAGGAAAGAACGAGGCCCAGCGCTGAGGACGAGACAAAGGCCAGCACCGAACCGACTGATCAGCGTCGTGGATTATGATGCGGGCGAGCATGTAACGAACGAAACGCCCATCAATGACGATCGCCAGTATCGTGGCGATCACGGCGCACAAGAAGGCGAAGGCGTAAGCCCCACCGTTCCCGGCCGCAGCGCGGGAATTTTCTAGGCGGGCGATTGTCCTTGTTGGGCGACGCGCCCTGCGCCTTTTCCCCGGAGTTTCAAGACAGGATGTGGTCACACTTGGAAGGAGAGATGTGATCGCACTTCGGAGGAGATAGGCAAAGCCGACAACCCCACGGTTTAGTCTTTATAGTTTGCCATCGTTATGAAAGAGCCCTTTCTTTGGGGGCCGCTCATAGGGGACGAGTAATAGGGAGCGCCACTACGCATCCGCTCCGAGGAACCGGATCACGCCAGATTTGATGGGCTTAGGATGTTGCGGACGGTAGAGAGCGCCCCCACCTACTTCGTTGAGGAATAGGTGGTCTGTGAAACGTTCAGCGGGCTGGGCGGGCAAGGAGGACCGCCATGTTACACTCCATTCCAGTCGTCCCCGCAACGATCAGTCTTTTGGCTCCCGCACCGCCTCCGGTGGATGCCGTACGACCAATTGACCTTCCACGGTTGATGAAGCCCCTCAATCGGACGGCTGGCCTTTTGCCAGGTGTGACAGCCGTATCTCTTAATTTCGTTCTACGCCTGTTCTTGTATTGGGGCTTGACCCTTTTACTCCGCAACCTCGCTGCTGCTGCAGCGGCCGAAGCTGGGCAGAGCGGTGGGGTTGGCACCACTGGCGGCTTGGCCCAACGAAATTTGGTGCCGCAGACCGCTCGTCATCGGGCGGGCGGGCGTCAGCTGGGTATGTACCGCTGGGTTCGTCATCCTCGCTCAACCCGTTAAAGCTTCAAAACCGCCGCCCCAGCCGCGACTGGGGCCACGAAATCAAAACATGGCGGCCACCACCGATCATAAGCGTTGCGGCTAAAGAGAATTAAGCTACGAACTAACCCGGCTCGAGGCGATGGCCACCTGATTCCTGCCGGCGCCGCAAGATGGATGTGGTCGGCTCCGCACCTGCCTCGGCCACGGCGGTCGCAATCTCTTGCCCGTAGCAGGCGCTCGCCTTCTGTCGAGCACAGCCCTTTGCTCACGGACGGCTTCATACGCACACCCCATGTGTGAGCATTGCGGCGGTAACATCCCGGGCTGCAGCGGCGTCGGAAAGGCCAGGAAAGAGACGAAAGGATGCCTGGTTTGGGGTCGATTTGACGCCGAATGACCTCGGAAATGCCGCAAATATAATGGGCTCGCGCCCGGTGGGCGCGGCCGACGGGAACTTCCGCCTAATCCATGTTTGAATTCGTCGCTTCTCAAACGGAGCAGCCACCCGACCAAACCCGCCGATACTGCTCGCGCTCGATCCCCTGAGTGGCACATGGCCGTGCCGTAATGCGTCCTTACGGGATTGCGTTCTGCTTGAGAAATGCGGCGCAAGCCCGTCTCAATCGCGCCATCCGCAGCTGCCAGCGATTTTGGGAGGCAAGTGACAACTGCCGGCGCAGGTCCTCGACTTGCTGTGTAACGGCGTTCAGTTGAGCCTCCAGCGGCGCGCGAATGTCACGCTGCATCCGGTCGATGACCGGAGCAGCCCTGTCAAACTCGCAGCGGACCCGGTCAAACGTCGCAAGCGTTTCAGACCGGGTCGGATTGCGCCTCAACTGGCGTAGGGCGTCATGGATGTCGGCAATCCAGCCCGACGTGACCGGATCGCTGATGATGTCTGCGTCGGACAATGCGTGATGGCGCAGCCCAGAGTTCAGGAACCCATCGATTTGCTCCGCAGCATCTTCGGGAGAGTTTGGCCAGACGCATCCGCGCCCAGGTTCCGTGCCGAGCCTGACGCGGCGAAGCTCGCTGCGCCAATCCTTCAGGAGACCGTCGTAGAACAGGATGGCGCGCCGGTTCCCGCGGGTCGCGGCCTCCGCATCAAGGACGTGGCGCAGCCACAAGAGGCTCGCTTCTGTCGGCGGCATGCCATCACGGCACGCGAGGGATTGAACAACTTCAAGCGGGTTGCGAAAGACAAGGATGCATTCGGGCATGATGCCTGCATCCGTCAACGCCTCAAGAAACAGTGGCGTAAAGCGGCAGATACGTGGGTCTTTGACGACGATCAGCGCTGCACTGCCGTATTCGTCGTTGATGATTTCAGCTATCCGCGCCTTAACCTCTTCGCGGCGTTGAATGGTCAGCCTTAATACGTCGAGCGCCGCCCAGTCGTGCCACGCGCTGTCGAGCTCCGACAGCACTTCATCGTGAAAATCGACGAGTTTTTGCGACTCCCAGTGTCCGGCTTCGTTGTTGGGCGCAGGGGTCATAAGGTGGCGCGGCAATGCAGCACCGAGGATGCTCAGAACGCGGGTCAGGGCGCTAGTGCCGGAGCGATGCATTCCCAGCACGACAATGCATGCCCTTTGCCCGGCAACGGTGCCCAGGTGTGAGCTTTCCCTGCCGTCGAAATCTGTTGTGGCCTCGCGCGCGCCGGCCGCAGCCATCACCATGTGCATCCTCTACCAGCCGCTCTGAGCGCAGCGGGACGGTGGGGATCAATGCCGGGGGAGCGAAGCCTGGCAGGATGTGCTCCCTCGAATAGCCCCGAGTGCCGTGGCAGATGAAGCCGGCAATGACCCTACGAAGCCACTAAACAGCACATTCGGGGCGAGCGTCATCAGGGTAAACCCCCAAAGCGGCACGCAGTCGGTTAATTCGTCGTAATATATTGCATTAACTAATGCTCGGTATTGGCGCGGTTGCAATCGTTAATGCGGCGGGCGTCTACGCTCAAATCGTTGACGCGGACGTCGGAGGGGAGCACGCAGTGCGCGGAATGTATTGGCATTGGGGCATGGAGCGGGGTGCCGGATGCACCGACGCCAACGGCGGAAAATCACCCCAGTGTGGATAGAGCCAGCAGCACGTGAACAAATGTTCATGCTCTTTGGCGTGAACGCGAGCTGGGCCACCGGTCGATCGTCGCCGCATCGGCTTCGGAAATTCTGGAAGATCTCTGGTGCGTTTAGGCTCTTGTGTTGCTTGCGGGCCGTCAACGCGTTTCAGAGACCTCCCAAGGACATAGAATGGGACCCGCTCTCTGAGCGCCATCATCCTCAACTGAAACCGCGTTTACCTCCTCAAGCAGTGTGTCGAGAGCTATCTCTCCGCACTCGGCGACGAGTTCAAGCTGATTATCGTCGATAATCACAGCACCGACGGCTCGATGCTTAAGACCTGCCGACGCCACGCGGGGTCTTCATTGGCCGGGTCCCGCCAGAGCTATCACGTTCTTTGAAAGTGGCCCCGCGAAATTGAGCTTACGGCACATGTTCAGTTGGAACACGAAGGATTGGCCCCCTTGCCTTCTCGGCATACCCTTCGGCGCCCCCGGATTTGTTCCACCGTGCATCCTGCAACGGGAATTCAAAATCTATGCGGTGCATATGGACAAGGATTCCGCCGTCGCGCATGCGATCGATCGCCGGGCGATCGTGCAAATGTGAGCGTGTGAGGCCGTGGAGCCTATTCATCTCCCCACCTTCATCCAGCGCAGTCGCAGCCGTGTCGGCCGGATGGATCGAGGGTGAATCCGGCGGCAGGCTTTCGTGCTGGTGGCTGATCGCGGCGATGCATCATGTAATGCCTTGATTTAAGCACGCCATGTTGCGTCCAAATAGAGAACAGACGCGATGCGAGAGAAGGCCGCTATGGTGTGTAACATCTTTATATGGCGATATAATTTGGGCTAACCCGCGCGGCCGAAATACCGATCTAGTATCCGTCGGTATGCGGCTGTGAGTGCGACAAGATCAGCCGTCTCCACGCATTCGTCGATCTTGTGCATGCTGGCATTGACGAGTCCGAACTCCACGACCGGGCAATAATTCTTGATGAAGCGCGCATCGGACGTGCCCCCCGATGTCGACAGCGCGGGTTGACGATTCGTCACCTCGGCGATCGCGCGGGTCACCATGTCAACGAAGGGGCCGGGCTTGGTCAGAAATGCATCAGCGTTTGACGGCTCCCAGTCGATGCGGAAACGCCCACCCGCCGCCGCCGCATGGGCGCGCACCTCAACCAGCGATTTGAGCGAGGCCTGGGTATGGCGATCGTTGAAGCGGATGTTGAAGCGGGCCCGCGCCTCGGGCGGGATCACGTTAACGGTCTTGTTGCCGACGTCGACTGAAGTGAATTCCAGGTTGGACGGATCGAAATGGACGCTCCCCTCATCCAGCGGCTCGGTTACAAGCGCCGTCATGATCGCCGCGATGCGGCGTACCGGATTGTCGGCGAGCGCCGGATAGGCGACGTGGCCCTGCGTGCCGGTCACGATGAGGGTGCCGTTGAGCGAGCCGCGGCGGCCGATCTTGACCATGTCGCCGAGCTGCTGCGGGTTGGTGGGTTCGCCGAGAATGCAATGGTCGAACTTTTCGCCGCGCGCGGCAGCCCATTGCAGGAGCTTTATGGTGCCGTTGACAGCGGTGCCCTCCTCATCGCCGGTGATGAGGAACGAGATCGAGCCTTTAGGTTTGCCGCCATTTGCGATGAGATAGTCGAGCGCCGCCGCAACCTCGCAGGCGATCCCCCCCTTCATATCGACAGCGCCGCGCCCGAACAGCACGCCCTCCGCGATATCGCCGGCGAATGGTCCATGGCGCCAGCACGTTTCATCGCCTGGCGGCACAACGTCAGTGTGCCCGGCGAATACCAGATGTGGGGAGTCCGTGCCGATGCGGGCATACAGGTTTTCGACGTCGTCGGCACCGGGCTCGGAGAACGTGACGCGATGTCCCGAGAAGCCGGCTGCGGATAGTGTCTTCTCGAGAAGCGTCAATGCTCCACCTTCCGCCGGGGTGACCGATGGACAGCGCAGAAGGTCGCGGGCGAGGGCGACGGGATCAATGGGCATATTTGCCATCATAATTTAATTTAGACGAACCTTGCCGTTATTTCAGAGCGAGCCGCCGGGCGGGGACTGACGCCTCTTCGGCACACACCGAGCCGGAAGGCGGTACGATTTGCGCCTTTCGCGGTGAACAATTGGCGCCGTCTTTAGGATCGGGCTGCCCGCGGACCTGGCACGCTTGCGGCGCGACAGGACTGCACGATCTGCGATCGGACTCTGTTGTCAAACGCGCCACCCTTGAAGTGATAATTTTCGATATCGCTGAACACGATAATGATGGTACGGGCCCCGTGTGCCTCGGCAAGGTCTAAGGTGCACCGCTTGCTCACACGGAACTTGCGGTTCCCTTTTTCGTGTGGCACTGCCTTAGCAGCTCTGGAGTGATGGCGTCATGCTTGACGTCCGACCGAACGCCTTTTTTGCAGCCTCTCCGCCTGGCGATCAATGCCTCAGCAACTCGTTGATGCTCGTCTTCGCCCGGGTCTTCTCATCCACACGCTTGACGATCACCGCACAGTAGAGCCCCGGCCCAGCTGAGCCGTCACGTAACGGTTTGCCGGGCGAGGTGCCTGGGACGATCACCGAGTAAGAGGGCACCTCGCCGGTGAAAACTTCGCCGGTGTCGCGGTCCACGATCTTGGTCGAGGCTCCGATGAAAACCCCCATGCTCAGCACCGACCCCTCGCGCACGATCACACCCTCCGCGACTTCCGAGCGCGCCCCGATGAAACAATTGTCCTCGATGATCACGGGCCCGGCTTGCAGCGGCTCGAGCACGCCGCCGATGCCGGCGCCGCCGGAAATATGGCAATTCTTTCCGATCTGCGCGCAGGAGCCCACCGTGGCCCAGGTATCCACCATCGTACCGGCATCCACGTATGCGCCAAGATTTACGAAGGATGGCATCAAAACCACGTTGGGCGCGATGTAGGCGGAGCGGCGCACGATCGCGCCCGGAACCGCCCGGAATTGTGCCTTCTCGAATTGCTCGCGCGGCCATTGGTCGTATTTGAGCGGCACCTTGTCCCATCCCCAGGCTCGCGCACTGGCCTCGCCGCCGAACGGCAAGATGCTCATCTCGGCAAGGCGGAACGACAGCAGCACCGCTTTCTTCAGCCACTGGTTCACGTGCCATATGCCGTTGCCGCGCCTTTCGGCGACCCTAACGGCGCCGCGGTCGAGCAGATCAAGGGCCTCATCGACGGCGTCGCGCACCGGACCCTTGGTGGTGGGATTTAAGTCGTTTCGGCTTTCGAAGGCGTCGTCGATGAATTTGGCGAGCTGGTCATACGACATTGCGAAATATCCTCGGGAAGAGTCGGGCCGCCTCCGAGCGAGACCGGCTCAAGCGTCGCTGTGTCGCGGACCCCCGCGCCGATGTCAATGATCCCGACAAGAACTCTGGCCCGTAGGCGGGTTTGAGCCGGTACCCGAACTGACGCAACGAGAACGCCGATGAGGTGAGGCGGTCACCGGGTTTGGTGCGCGCGACCGGGCTACGGGCCCAAAGGCGCAGCGCGTCGCGCCGCAACCGCCCGCAGAAATCCTACCAGATCGTCGGTAACATGATCGACATGGGCGGCATCGCGCCCTTCCAGTTCCCAGCTTTCGCGAAACACCTCCCGGGTGCGCTGCGGTACCACCAGCACGGTCGTCATCCCGAGCGCATGCGGCACTTGGAGGTTGCGCGCCAGATCCTCGAACATCGCTGCCCTGCCGGCGTCAACTCCATGCCGGGCGAGAAAGCGTTCATAGGTCCGGGGAAACGGCTTCGGCTCAAGTTCGCCGGCGATGATGTCGAATACATCCTCGAAATGGTGGGCAACGGCGAGACGCCTGGTGACGGCGTCGGCGTGAGCGCGGGTGCCGTTGGTGAGAATGAGCTTGCGGCCCGGCAGGTTCTCGAGCGCAACGCCAAGCGCCGGGTTCGGTTCGATAGGCGAATGATCGATCTGGTGGACGAAATCGAGAAAATCGTCGGGGTTCATCCCATGCTCGACCATCATACCTCGCATGGTGGTACCGTAGCGGCGGTAGAAATCCTTCTGCTTGCGGAAGGCGTCGTCATAAGTGGTGTCGAGGAATTTTGCTATGTAGCTGCGAATGCGCTCATCGACCTGCTGCCAAAGGTTGAGGTGATGCGGATAGAGCGTGTTATCGAGGTCGAACACCCAGGTATCGACGTGATCAAAGACGCGCGGCGTGGCACGTACCGTGAGGCAGGACAAAGGAGCTGAGGTCATCGGCGCCCCACTTGTGGGCAGGGGTCGGTGGCGAGCGCACGATGCGGCGCCTCAGTACCCGGCGCCACGCTCCACCACCTCGCGCCTCGCCGAGCCGAACCACGCTTTCCAAGGGACACTTCGGCCAACCAATTAAAGCGGTCGAAATCCGCAACAGCCGGTTTCGATTGGAGGAGGATGTGCACGCGGTTACCCTTCTAACCTGGCGCCTTTCGGGGCTGGCGCCTTTCGGGGCTGGCGCCTTTCGGGGCTGGCGCCTTTCGGGGCTGGAGCCTTTCGGGGCTGGAGTCATGCTGCGGATATCTCGTTTACTGCAGGTTCCAATGTGACCCAATCAGGTCGCCATCTCGCACCATTTTAGGTGCTGGCTTCGAGGTCCCTAATCCGCGTCTTGTGAACGAAATAGACGTCGAAGTCGATTCACTTAAGGTTCTACGTTGCCTGATCGGGACATTGTCGTGGTGCGGGCCTTTTCCAACCGGGCTGTGCCTGGCCGCAGCTGGTTAACCTCCGCCCGTGCGGTCACTTATGTAGGCGCACACATATTGGCTTGCGGTTTTCGCGGTTCCCCGAAACGCAATCTGCCGCAGCAGTTCGGCGTGCCGCTCGCGGTCGGCAGGACCGATCATGAGTTCGTGATAGGTGACCAGCAAATCCGGTCGAACATCGTTCACGGTTGCAGCCCACTTGTCGATTATGTCGGCGGCGTCGAGATAATGTCGAGACGTGGCCCTCAATCGCCTGCCGGTTTGCCGAAGCTGACTGGCCGCGGTTCGGAAATCGCGCTGCAGACTCTCCGCGATCCTGGCGACTGACATCGTTATCATGGTCCACCTGCGGGCGCCCGG
>JASHYD010000213.1 GCA_030043175.1 Xanthobacteraceae bacterium
ATCGGCGTGGAGGCATGCGACCGCTGGGCTGATCTTGATCCCGGCCGCACCGCATTGATCGATGCTCGTAGCGACGGGCACTGCGAAGAGATCAGCTATGGCGCCTTGCGCGATCGCGCCAACCGGCTCGCCAATGCGTTGCGTGCTTTCGGAGTGCTGCGCGCCGATCGCGTGGCGATCCTGCTGCCACAAGGTCCGGAAGTGGCGGTGAGCCATATCGCGATTTACAAGCTCGCCGCGATCGCGCTGCCGCTCGCGCTGCTGTTCGGCATCGATGCGATATCCTACCGGCTGCGGAATTCCGGCGCCAAGGCGCTGATCACCAATGCCCAAGGTCTCGCCAAGCTCGCCGGCAGCGGCGATGCGCTGCCGGAGGTGGTGTTGTCGGTCGATGGCGCGAGCCACAAGGTGCTGTCCTTCCACGACGCGCTCGCGCGCGCATCGTCCGCCTTCACGTCCGAAGTCACCGCGGCCGACGACCCGGCCCTGATGGTCTACACCTCAGGCACGACCGGCCAGCCCAAGGGCGCGTTGCACGCGCACCGCGTGTTGATCGGCCATCAGCCCGGCATCGAAGTGCCGCACGAGTTCTTTCCCCAGCCCGGCGACCGGATGTGGACGCCGGCCGATTGGGCCTGGGCCGGCGGGCTGCTCAACTGCTTGCTACCGGGGTTGCTCTATGGCGTGCCTGTGGTGGCGCGGCGCTTCGAACGCTTTGACCCGGAGGAGGCGTTCGCCGTCATGGCGCAAACCGGCGTCCGCAACGCCTTCATCCCACCGACCGCGCTGCGCATGTGCGCTCGGCGCCCGATCCGCGCGGTCGCTATGCGATACGGCTGCGCACAGTCGGATCAGGCGGCGAGGCGCTCGGCGCCGAGACCTACGAATGGGGCAAGTCGGCGCTCGGCCTCGTCATCAACGAATTCTACGGCCAGACCGAGTGCAACCTGGTTGTCGGCTCCTGCGCGTCGATCGGCGTCAGCCGGCCCGGCGTGATGGGCAAGCCGATCCCAGGCCACATTGTCGGCGTGATCGGGACGGACGGCGCGCCGCGCCGGCGCGGCGAAATCGGCGAGATCGCCATCAGGCGGCCCGACCCCGTGATGTTTCTGTCCTACTGGGGCAACCCTGATGCGACGCGCGAGAAATTCATCGGCGAGTGGATGACGACGGGCGACCAGGGAGTGGTGGACGAGGACGGGTACGTCGCGTTCCTCGGCCGCAACGACGATGTGATCACGTCATCGGGCTATCGCATCGGCCCCGGCGAGATCGAGGACTGTCTCATCCGCCACCCCGCCGTGGCGCTCGCTGCGGCGGTCGGCAAGCCCGACCCGCTGCGCACCGAGATCGTCAAGGCCTTCGTGGTCGTCAAGCCCGGCGTGCGGGCGTCCGATACACTGGCAGCGGAAATCCAGGAGTTCGTCAAACAGCGCCTCTCCGGCCACGAGTATCCACGCGAAGTCACCTTCATTGATGAGATGCCGATGACGACAACCGGCAAGGTGATCCGCAGGCTGCTGCGGGAGCGAGGGTAGAGGGCCGGGATGTGCGGCCGCAAAGGTAATCCGCCGGCCCGCAATGCGCCTCGCCACGCGGACTATGCGCTACCCGACGCCTCCCGACGTGCTCGTAATTTCAACGTGGCGTTGTCCTGCCCACGCAGATAAACCAACCTTTGGCGCGCATTGAAAATCGCGCTTGCGCCTGCTTAGACGGGCGAGCGCGTTCGCAAAGGGAGGAAGGGATGCAAACCATATCAGCGGTGCTCGTGTTTTTGGCTGCCGCGTTCGTTGGTCGCCTGGTGGGACGTTCGCAGATCGCGAAATGCCTGGACAATCACAGATGGCTGCGGGTCGGCGCGTTCGCGTTAGCTTTCCTCTTGGTTGCGGCAATCCTCACAGGGGGCGCCATGCCGGATCATTGACCCGGCTCTGCGACGGACGCTCCCGCGCTCAGTGCAATTGCCACCCAGTCTCGGTGCAGAGCCACAGGAGGATGAACAGCAACATAGCTTGCTCTGACGTGCTCCACCATGGCTGCGCATTAGCAGGCTCAGATAGCGTATTTTGTTGCAGATCAAGGGTCTCGCGCTGTGCGGCTTGCGCAAGCCCCGATGGCTCGGCACCACGCTGCGCGACCTCGTCACGTTGACAAAACCCAACCATCGCCCCTCTGAGCCGATCGACGATCCTCGCGAAGCTGGCCTCACTAAGCTTCGCCTTCACCGGCTCGAGGATAGTGACGGCGATAGCTTCGAAATCCTCATCAGCCGTCGTGCGTTTGCGGTTGAGCTGTGCGAACGCGTCGCGAATTTGGTCCACGGCAGCATCAAGCTCTTTCTGCGCCAATTTAGCCGCTACTGGTTCAACAACGCGCTTTGCCAAATTCGCAATTTCGATTTGCATATTGAAGGCCGCATGCATCACTTGGCTTCCTCTAATGGGCAAAGCTGTTAGCATACCCGATCCTGATTCGCTCGGCTCTCACGCGTAGCTGTCGGTGGGTCCAACTCGCCCGGCCACGTACCTGCCACTCTCACGTCGGCAACGTGCATCTCCTGGGGCCAAAGGCCCGTGTCCCCCCGCCCACGGTCGACGAGCCTATGAGCGCAGCTCTCGCCAGAAGCGGCTACCTAAAAGCGCCTCAGGGGGGCTGGTTCCACTTGGCGAGTTGCGACGTCAAGGACAAATTGATTAAAGACGAAGCGAGTTGATAGCGACTGCCGGCGATACCCCGCCAATCAGAGGAGCCCATGAAATTGAAAAAGCATCTAGAACCACCTTTACAATTGCCATTGGCGTCGTGACCTTTTGAATTAACGTAATATCCCATTGCATTTACGTCTCCACTGCAAAGTAAAGGTTATGTATGGCCCTCATTGTATGCGTCGAATAGGGTATTGCCTTAAACTGAGTGAATGGACGGGCAGACACCTGAGCAAACTTGGTGAAAGCGTGACGCTGCATCGTGTTTAATCGGACTACCACGGGTAAGCACAGCAACCCCGGACGTAATGGGTGCCGAGCCAGTGTGGTGCGGAGCGCCCAATCGGCATCATTGGCCGAATCTCGCATAAGGACAAACAGGCATCTATCTTATGAAGAACCGCCTAAAAAATAACCTGATCATTTCCCAAATGGTTTGTGGTTGCCGATTGATACCACTACTAACGTCCTTCATCCACAGCGGAAATTCTTCAGGGTGACGATAGCCCCAATCCCTCATGATCGCCGCGAGCACATTGAATTTCTCGAACGTTTCCTCATCAGTAATACCCGCACGAATCTCGTGAATAAATGCCATGAGATCATTGTGGCTCTTCAACGCCTGCCATTTAACTTCCATCACTTACCTCCCAATTGGCGAATTGGCTTATAATCAGAACAGGCAAACAAGGCCCCCGTCAGCCTGACAACTAAAAATGGGATAACTTGCAGCCAAAGACATGACAGCAAATCGCGCCATCTCCTCTTGCTCCGCATTTCGCCAATTCGACGCGAGCGCTCAGCCCGACGGCCGGCGCGTCCCTCGGCGAGCCACCGTGGCAGTGCCGGCTGATGCCGTCTCGCCTGCACGCGGCGCGCCCTCCACCTCGGCCAGCGCCGCCGCCACGGCGCGGCGTTCGTCCGCCGTAAGGGCCGGCTGCGGCGGCACCGGATCGCCCACGTCGTAGCCCTGCAGTTCGAGTCCCGCTTTGATGCAGGCGGCGAGGTTGAAGCGGGCGAACGCCTCGTTGATGCGCCACAACCGCTGCTGCAGGTCGATGGCCTCGGGCCACCTTCCGGCGCGGCAGAGATCATAGAGCGCGACGCTCTGGCGCGGGATGATGCAGGCCGGCCCCGCCATCCAGCCGACGCCGCCGATCAGCATCACAGCGGCCGGAATATGGGCCGAGGCGGAGAACACCGCGATGTCGCCGCCGCAGCGGTTGATGATCGACAGCAGGCGACCAGTGTTGCTCGAGGCGTCCTTGATGTAGCGGATGCGCTCGTGCTCGGCGAGGCGGGCAATGACATCAAGCGAAAGATCGCTGCGCTGGAACTGCGGGTTGGTGTAGAGCACGACCGGAATATCGACCGCGTCTGCGACGGCGCGGAAATAGCTCTCCACCTGCGCGTCCCGAAGCGGAAAGTACGCTTCGAGGATGGCGAGAATGGCGTCGGCGCCGAGCCGTTGATAGTTTTGCGCCTGGGCGACTGCGTCGGCGGTTGAGGTCGACGCCACGCCCGCCACCACCGGCACCCGGCCAGCCGCCGCCGCGATGGTGGTCTTCACCACGGCGGCGCGCTGCTCGCAGTCGAGATAGGCGAATTCGCCAGTCGAGCCGAGCGGTGTGAGCCCATGCACGCCCGCCGCGATGAGATCGTCCACCAGGTCGGTCAAGACGTCGGTCTTGACCCGACCGGCGCGGTCGATCGGCGAGACCAAGTAGGGGAATACACCGTGAAAGGTTGGCATGGTGGCTTCACCAGGTGTGCGCTTCACCCGCTGCCGTCCAGAAACGCCTGCTCCTGCGGCGTCGTGACCCGGCCAAGTACGGCGTTGCGGTACGGGAGGCGGCCGAAACGGCGAATGATGTCGGCGTGAGGCAAGGCGTATTTGAGGGGGCCCTCGTCTGCGGCGGCCCGGCACAGCCCGCAGCAGCGCTGCTGGTCGGCAAGTGCTTCCGAGTGCATGGAGGGGAAATAAAGGAACGGGCGCTCCGCTTCGGCGGCCTGCCGGTCAAAACCGCGCTTGACTGCGCGACCGGCCGCGGCGCGCGCGAGCGGGCCCGCCGCGAACGCAGCGGCGCCGCGAACGCAGCGGCGCCGCGGACCATGTCGCGAAACTGGTCAGGGCACGCGCGCCGGAGGCATCGTTCCGCCAGTGGCCGAGCGATCCCGCAACTGCCGCCCTGTAGACGCCCTGAAATTTGTAGCGAATTTCCGCGTCCACGGCGGCGTCTTTGACAAACCATCGCTCCCCGCCCAGTGCGCGCCAATAGGCGAGCACGTCGCCGGCTAGCGACAGCGTGCGATCGGGCGCCCTCACAATCTCACCTTACCCGACACGATCTCTTGATAAAGCGCGATGTCCAGGCGCACATAAGCGTGGACGCGCGGGTCATCGAACAACAGCGTGTCGCTGATGGTCGCCGGGTCGAAGCCCTCCTTCACCAGGGCGACCTTGCGCTGCTTGAAGGTCGCAGTCGTGTCGATCTCACTGCGGATCCGCAGGAAAAGCGGGCGCATATAGTCGGCCAGGTGTGCCGCCAGGTAGGAATGCAAATCCGCCATATTCAGATCCTCGTCACAGACGAGCGCGGCCATGCCGGCGCGGCCTTCGCGGCCCGGCACCTCGACCCCGTAGACATTGGCCTCGCGGATGCCCGCAAATTGAGACATCAACTCGGAGACCTCCGTCGTCGATACATTTTCGCCCTTCCAGCGGAAGGTGTCGCCGATGCGGTCGACGAAATAGAAATAGCCCTCGGCGTCGCGACGCATGAGATCACCGGAGCGGAACCAGCTATCGCCTTCGGCAAACACGTTGCGCAGAATCTTGGCCTCGTTGTCCACCGCATTGGAATAGCCCTCG
The DNA here is from genome assembly GCA_030043175.1 of Xanthobacteraceae bacterium. The sequence continues at coordinate 5,581 of JASHYD010000213.1, forward strand.
AAACGGCCGGCCGGCTTCGAGGGGTCTTGGAATATCCGGCCGACCGCCTCGCCGATCTCCCCGGGCGCCGCCTCCTCGCATCGACCGAGCGGATCGCGCAGGAGCGCTTGCCGTTCGACATCGAACCGCAAGATCTTGGTCTGAAACCGCGAAGCCAGGAACCACGGAATGCGGCCCACCGCACCCACTTTTCCGTCGAGATTGAACAGCGTGACGTTGCTCTCGGTCGCAGCATAGAATTCGACAATCAGCGGGATCGCAAAGCGCGCTTGAAATTGAGTCCAGATGTCGGGCCGCAGCCCGTTGCCGCAGCACAGGCGCAGCCGGTGCGTGCGCTCCCGCGGGTGGGGCGGGCTATTGAGGAGGTAGCGGCACAATTCGCCGATATACATGAAAAGCGTGCAGTCGTGGCGAGCCACGTCATCCCAAAATTCGCGCGCCGAAAATTTCTCGCGAATGAAGACCGTGCCGCCGCCAATCAGGACTGAGCCGATCGCAAGAACGCCGCCGCTCGTGTGATACATCGGCAGACAATCGTACATGCAGTCGTCAGGCCCGGCTTTCATTACGCCCGCGAAGGCGTTGGCCGCCAGCATGAGGCGGAAATGATTGATGTTGGCGGCCTTGGGCAAACCCGTCGTGCCGGAGGTGAAGATGAACAGTGCTCGGTCCTCGACGGTGAGAGCGGGACGCTCGGCGGCCGATAGAACCGCGTCATCAAACGCGAGGATCGCCTCGTCGACGCGCGGGTGGCCGAGGGGAGGGGTCGCCTCGCCGTGCAACCAGATGCGCGCGGCGGCGTTGCGATGGGGATCAGATGACGACAGGGCGTGAGCAAGCTCCCCGGCCACGATGATATGCTTGGGTGCGACGCTGTCGATGCAGAACCCAAGGGCCGGCCCGGTGAGATTGGTGTTGAGGAGCGCGACTGTGCCGCCGGCCCGGACAATGCCGAGCCAGATGGCGACGTATTCGGGCCGATTCGTCATCAGCAAGGCAACCACATCGCCCTTGCCAACTCCTTGCGACCTGGCCCAGCGCGCATAGCGGCAGGAGCGCGCGGCGAGCATCCGGTAGGTCAGGCGTTCCCGGTCCGAAACGAGAGCGGGCTTATCGCCGTGGCGCGCCGCCAAATCATCGACGAGCAACGGGAAAATGCGCGTCGGTCTGCGCGCGATCGGCGAGGTGAGCCGGATCACGCGCCAGACCCCGCGCAGAAACGTAAAGTCGCTCCGCAATCGCTTGAAGAACCTCATGGCGATACCGGTCGATGTCAGGGTCGCTCTTGCGCCCAACATCCGGCAGTCGCGGCGGCGTGGCAAGCCCCGTTGCAAATGTGCGCCAAACTCGGTCAGCGATCGATACCGCCGAACGGCACGAGGGGATTGTCCAATATCGCGGCGCAGTCGGCTCGATCGGGCGCGAGCGGGCCCAATAGGGCATTGAAAAGCTCGGTTATGACGCGCGGCTCGATGTCGCGCACGATGAACACCATGCGGGTGAGGTGGTCCGCGTCGGGCCAGCCTTCCAGCCGGGCGGCGGGATGCATGAGGTGCTGGACGGCGTGGACCACGACCGGCTGATGCGGATGCTCAGCAAGCTTCACCAGGCCCTTGACGCGCAACAGCTTCGGTCCGTGCAGCGAACGCACCAGATCCATGAACATTTCGAAGGTGCCGGCCGGAATGGCCTGCTGCGTGGTCAGCGCGAACGCCCGGATATGGGCGTCATGGCGGGTGGGATCGTGATCATGACTGCGATGGTGTTGCGAGTCCGCATAGCTCTCGACCGCAAGCCAACGCTTGACGTCCGGGATTTTGCTGGCCGGATCGTAGAGGCCGCAGTTGAGGATGCGCGAGCCGTCCGCTTGGCCGGCCGCGGCATCGAGAATCGGAGCCGCCGGATTGAGCGCGTGCAGTCGCGCCCGCAGCGCAGTGAGCGCGGGCCGTTCAGCCCCAACGCTCGGCTCTCGGGTGGGCGGGGCAGGATAGGGTGGGGGCATCAGGTCGGTTTTCGTGAGCACGAGCCTGTCCGCCATCGCAATCTGCTTCACCGCCTCCGCATGGGCATCGAGCGTTGCCGCCCCATTGACGGCATCGACTACGGCGACGATGCCGTCGAGGCGATAACGCATGACCAGGTAAGGGTGCGTCATCAAAATGTGCAGCACCGACGCCGGGTCGGCGAGGCCGGTCGTTTCGATGATGACGCGGGAGAATACGGCGCGACCGTTGTCCAGGTTACGCAGCAGCCGCTCCAATGCATCGATGAGATCGCCTCGCAACGTGCAGCACAGGCAGCCCGTCGATAGCAGCACGATGCTGTCATCGACATGCTCGACCAGCAGATGATCGAGTCCGACTTCGCCGAATTCGTTGATGATAACCGCTGTTTCAGAAAGGTCGTGGGCCGTGAGCAGGCGATTGAGCAGTGTGGTCTTGCCGGCGCCGAGAAAGCCGGTCAGCACCGAAAGCGGAATGGGAGGTGGCATGCGCGCGGCGCGGTGCCCCGTCATCCGAGCCTGCCGCGCTTAAAGGGGTGGCGATGATGCGCAACCGCTCCGCCGCGACTGAGAAGCAGACGAGCCCGCTTTTCCAAGCACGGCATCAGCGGTTTTTTGTGTAAACCTGAGACTGTCAAATTTGCTACTCCGAACAGGCCCGTAAGGGCCCAAAACGCGCATCTTGCGGTGAGCAAGGCCCGTTTCCTGCTGTCCCAGGCTTGCCCGCCGTTGCGCAAGCGTCCCGGGGTCTTGAGCCGCTCCGCAACGCAGCTTGGTCGTCCCGGACACCCTGGTAACCCAACGCCCACAGCCCCGGGGGCGAAAGGCGTTTGGATGGCTACTGCGGCTCCGTCTTGGGCGCGATTTGCTGCGGCGGCTTGGTGGCAGGTTTCGTTTTGGACCCCGTGGTGGCAGCAGCCGCTTTGTCGCTGCCAGGCGAGGGTTTGCCAGGTGAGGGTTTGCCAGGTGAGGGCTTAGCTCCGTTTACCGCGCTGACGGGCTTCGGATGCGCCGCCGCGGCGGCGGGGCTGGGTTTGGTGTCCGGCTCGGCCGGTGCCGGCTTTGCGGCGGGCGGCTTCACCGCAACCGCAACGGGCTTCTTCTTCGGCGCCGCAGCGGTCGCGGTTGACGCGTCTGGGGCCGCATTATTGCGCGCGGGTCCGGTATAGACTTGGACCGGGGGGATACCGGCGGCCAATCCCGAGGTGAGCAGGCCGACGCCCCGCAGGCTCCACAGCGGCTCGCCGTTCGTCCCTTCGGCCGTTCCCGCCTCGCCTCCTTCCTCGCTATCGTCGGCCGCCTGGCGACGGCGGCCGTTGCTGCAAACCTCCTCGTGCAGATCGGGCGGCGTTGCGTCGACCGGCTGCAACGAGTCCACGGTGCCGGCCGAAGAAGGCACCAGCCAGCCGAGTGGATCGGTCCCAAACCCGCGTTCGAACAGTTGCGCTGCTTTGAGGGTGCGAGCTTCCGATGACTTGGCACCGAGCACGACGGCGATGAGCCGCTTGCCGCCGCGGGTCGCGGTGGCGACCAGATTGAAGCCGGCCGCGCAGATGAAGCCCGTCTTCATGCCGTCGGCGCCGGCAAAGGCGTCGATCAGCCTGTTGGTGTTACGGTAGATGCGTTTGCCGAGCCGGATGGACGCAATATGCCAATAATCATCATATTCAGGAAATTCGCGAAGCAAGGCGCGGGCGAGTATCGCAAGATCGCGTGCCGAAGTAACCTGCTCGTCTGCCGGCAAGCCGTTGGGGTTTACATAGTTCGTCTGCGTCATGCCAAGGCTGCGTGCGTCCGCGTTCATTTCGGCGGTGAATTTGTCGATCGATCCCGACACCCCCTCCGCCAGCACCACCGCCATGTCATTCGCCGAATGGACCAGCATCATTTTCAACGCGTTATCGACGGTGAGCCGGGTTCCAACCTTGAATCCCATCTTGGACGGTTGCTGCGCCACCGCATTGGGCGACACCGCGAGCAGGCTGTCGAGGCTGATCCGACGTTCCCGCAGGGCCTTGAGCGTCACGTAAGTCGTCATTAACTTGGTGACAGACGCCGGGTACCACGGAGAGGTGGGATTTTGCTCGCTGATGACCTTGCCGGTGTCGACGTCAACGAGAAGCAAGGCTTCGGCCCGCGGTGAGCGGACGTCTAGCGTCGTCAGGGCGAGCCCCGCAGCCGCAGTCAAGGCAAGCACGCGTGTCGCAACTACGCCCGTGGGAACTACGAGCAGCTTCCGCAAAAACGGCACGATAGAGAGCCTTTTTTTGAAGCGTTAAACCGATGGGAGTGGTTTTTACCCCATTTCGGTAGACAAACGCAAAGGCGCTGACGCAAGCTGTCAGGGGGTTGTCTGGAACAAAGTGTTCGGATTCCGGTAGAGGAGAGTTCCGTGACTGCCTGCATCATTGGCTGGGCCCACACGCCCTTCGGGAGACTGGAAAACGAATCCGTCGAAAGCTTGGTGACCGGCGCGGCGATTGCCGCGCTCGACGATGCCGGGATTGCAGCGGCCGATGTTGATGAGATCCTGCTCGGCCATTTCAATGCCGGCTTCTCGGCGCAGGATTTCACCGCCTCCCTGGTGCTCCAGGCTTCGCCCGATCTGCGTTTCAAACGCGCCACCCGGGTCGAGAACGCATGCGCAACCGGCTCGGCAGCCGTGCATCAGGGCGTGCGGGCAATCCGGGCGGGCGGCGCGCGCATCGTGCTCGTGGTCGGCGTCGAACAGATGACGGCGACGCCTGCGGCCGAGATCGGGCGCAATCTCCTCAAGGCGTCCTACGTGCGCGAGGAAGTCGACATCGCCGGCGGCTTCGCCGGAATTTTCGGCCACATCGCGAACCTCTATTTTCAGAAATTCGGCGACCAATCGGACGCGCTCGCGATGATCGCCGCGAAGAATCACAAGAACGGGGTGGCGAATCGCTATGCGCAGATGCGCAAGGACCTGGGCTTTGATTTCTGTCGCCGCGAAAGCGAAAAGAATCCAGTCGTCGCCGGGCCGTTGAAACGGACCGATTGCTCGCCCGTTTCCGACGGCGCGGCCGCGGTGGTGCTCGGCGATGTCGAAACGGCGCTTGCCATGAACAAGGCGGTGATC
>JASHYD010000214.1 GCA_030043175.1 Xanthobacteraceae bacterium
GTATTTCCGGCACGCCGGGCAGCCAACACTGATTGAACGCAGTGACAGCGCCAGCACCGTTCAACTCTAATTCACCGTTCTGTTTCACAATTTGGGCGGCCCAGGGCTTGAGAATCGGATTAGTATAATCGCCGACCAGCTGGCTGGGGTTGCCCACGAGGGGCGCGTTCCTGGCCGGCAGGGGGTGGCCGTCAGCGTCGAAAAGCTGCCTCCGGCGCGACTTGTTGAGTACCGGGCCAGGACCCGAAAGCGGCGGTTCGAAACCAGGGAAGTACGGATGGCTCCAAAGGCCGGAGAAATCCAGGATTGCTCCGTCTTTATGCGTCTCGCTGTCGGCCAGCGCCGCGACGGGCCAGTTGGCTGTCGCAGCGAAGCCAAGAACTGTGATGGCGCCCACTATAAGCGTGCGATGTCTTCTCATTGGTATTTCCCAAATTGATTTGTTTAAACGAAGGTTCGCTCGCATGTCGGCAGGATGCCGCGCGCAAACCGATGAAGATTATCTGATGGTGAGGAAAAAAAGGTGCGAGTGAATGCCGGCCGATGGTACCCTGCGCCATTTCGCTGCGGTGGTTTCGGCAACCCCTTGTCAATGTTGCACACCCACCCATGCGTACGGAAGGCCGGTCCCGCTGCACTATCCACCCTACCGGGCCAGCACACCCAAAAGGCCCGGTGCAGCCTCGCCAGAACGCGCAAGCGTTCGCTTGCTGAGGCTCACCTGCCGGCGAAAATCGACCCGCAGGTCCCGCTGCGGGCGATTGTGGCCGCGCCACTTCGAACGCAGCCGCGGCCGGCGGATCAGCTCAGGTACGGGGAGGAGTTTGAACATCAATCTCGCTTCCTAGATTCCTAGATAGGCGGGCCGACGCGCGCCCTGGCGCGGCGCCATCGGCCGCCTGCTCCAGTGTTGTCAAGCTTGCCTCGCGGAGCTGCCTTCGTCGATTGGCCGGCAACTCGGCCGGGGGGTGGAGGCGCGCGCGCCTGCGCCCGGGGCACGAGCCCGATGGACCGGCCGGCGGCGTGGTCGGTGCCCCCCCCCCCACTCGGTCCTCCCCAAAAAAAGAATTTCGGGCGGTGTCGGGATATGCGGTCTACAACCACTGTGGTCAGCTCCATCAGCTTCGGCCGGCATGTCGTAACGAAAAGCGTGTGCCGCTTGGGCAATCGTTGCCATGACGGGCTTATCGCGCCTGTCCGCTTTAGTTCTGGAGTCTGTTTGTTTGGTCAGGCCATCGGCGCCAGACGATAGTCGAGAGGCCGGGTCGCGCTGAGGGAAAGGCCAGCGAGTGGGAGGCGTGTCGCCGTCACTGCTTTGACAGCGGCTATTTCGTCAATTGCATACATAATACTGTTCTCATCATCACGCTGCAGTCAAAATTGTGGAGTTACCTTCAGGAACATCCACTTTCCATCTTGTAGGGCCTCACGCCTAACGTAACGGGGGGGAGGAGATGGGTTTCAGCTTGAATCCGCTAAAGGACATCTCCAGCGTGCTGCATGCAGGAGAAAAGCTTGCAGGCAAAGCATTGCACGCTGGCGAGAAAGTAGCCGAGGATAGCGCGAAAGGCTTCGCGGGCGCAATGAAGGACGCGGCGAAGGCGGTCACGCAAATGTCGCCGTCCGAGATTGGTCATACCGTTCTCAATGTCGCCGGAATGATACCGGTGATCGGCGCACCGGCTGACGCCATCAATGCTGGCTGGTATGCTGCTCAGGGGGACTGGAAAGATGCCGCATTATCCGCCGCCACCGCGATCCCGGGCATGGGCGATTTCGTGGGTGGGGCAAGATTGGGCGCGACTGCCCTGAAAATCGCGGAGGATGGCGCAAAAATCGCCGAGGATGGTGTAAAGGCCGAGCGCGCCATCAAGGGTGGCGAGGCTGCCATCGAGGGCGCTGAGGCGGCCGCCAAGGGCACTGAGGCGGCCACCAAGGGCACTGAGGCGGCCACCAAGGGCGAAGTTGCGGCATCGGGTGCCGAACGCGTCGGTAAAAACCAAGCGGCTCAAGACAGGCTGATAGAAAACCAGCAAACACAGCTAAAAGAAGCAATTGAGCGGGGAGGTAAGACAGAGAAGGGAAGAGTGCTCGACGCGCAAGGGACGCAGGTCGAAAACATCACTCGTGACACGTTGGAGCAGGTCGAAGGTGCGAAGGTAACCCCTGGCGTTAAGATCGGAAAAGGGGAAGGCTCCGAAATCGACAATGTCGTTGAACGGGGAGACAAGAAAGCCTACGTTGAGAGTAAGCTAACGATCGCCGAACCCGACACACGGATGATCAATCAGTTGAAAAATGCGACCAAAGCCGCCGGGCCCGGAGATAGCGTCATTCTTCAGGTCGCCCGAGAACCCACGGCCGGTGAGATCCAGAAGCTTCGCAATGCAGTGGGCGATGACGTCTTTAGCAAGATCAAGATAGTGTCGAAACAATCGGATCTGTTTAATGTGGTGACTGCCGCATTAAAGTAGTGAGAGAACGAAGGAATATGAGAGGCCAGGTTCGAGACGAGCTGATGAAAGGCTTCGAGCGGGAACTGCAGGTCCGGTGGCCGCAATTTACGCTTTTCGACTCGGAACGAGATACAAGAGTATGGTCGTGGAAGATATCGCCGAAGCTGGTGGTTTTTGTCACGGTGCAGGCGTTGGAGCGCCGAGATCAATTCGTCGTTGAAGTGGCCTGGAACGAGACCGAGGAGTTTCCGTGGGGTGCCTTCGGCAAGTTAAAAGTCGACCAACCTCAGGGACGCGGACGGCTGGTTCGACTTTGGGAACATGACCCGCATGAGCCTGTCTGGGACGCAGCGCCGGAAAAAACCGCCGGCATGTCGCAAGATCTGGAGGCTTTGCGTGACGGAAAGGCGATGAGTTTTCCAGCGGACCCACCACTCGCTCAGACTCTGCCGCGCGTTGTGCCTTTGGTTTGCGATGCAGTCTCCAAGTTTGGAGAGCACGGGATGGAGCTATTTCGCCACGTTGCTGAAGCGCGCGGCGTTCAGTGGCCCGGGACCGTAAGCAAGGAGCGATAACACGCAGCTCCGGCACCGGCAGAGGAACCTGGGATTGCGACAGCGGCCGTGGCGCTTTTAGCGCGGCTCGACGGTGTGCATGCCCAACGCGGACTCTTCCCACGCTGCGTCGTGTCGTCGGCATGACGCTGCTGCGCCACCTACACCGCCCAACTCGCCTTGAGAAACTTGCCTGACAGCCTTGCCGCGGCTTCCAGCAACCCATGCGACACTCTTCAATGCAGCAAGCCTGGGATCAACAAGTCTCCATCTGCTACGTTACACAGTAACACTACCAATGCAATCGGGATCGGGTCCATGCCGCTGACCAATGCTGAACGACAACAGGCTTACCGCGAACGCCACCTCGGCCGCCATGGTGAGAAAGCTCGCATCCAGCTCTTTCTCAGTGCCCACGCCCGGGCGCAGCTCGACCGCCTCGCGCGGCATAAGGATTACACCGTAACAGCGCTGATCGAGGAATGGGCCGCGAGCGCGGAGCGGCGGGCGACGTCAAGGTTGTCGGGCAGGACGCTGAAGCGCTATTACGACGGCGAACAGGTGCAGCCGCCTCACCGGCGAGGACTAGTCACCATGTCCGAACACAGGATCAAATCGTTTTGGTTTCCCTTTTTCTCTATGTGGCTTGGAGGACCAGTCGATGTGAAGACAGTAGATGACTGGCTCGCCATGTTGGAGGCAACGGTTCAGTCTCGAAAATGGAAGCAACTCCGTACCAAGAGCGTATACGCCTCGTGGGCAGACTGTCTCACGTAATGGAGACTGTGGAGACACGAGACTTAGAGGAGTAGCGCAAAATCCAGCAATGACTTTCATCCTGAGAACAATGAAAAAGCACATGGGGTGGGACGATGCGAAGGATGACTATGTCATCTTGGATGGGGAAAAGTCTGTTGGTCGCATCTACAAGGAACACGGTGAAGCCAAATGGTTTTGGTCGGTGAACACCTCTCCCTTCCCCGCACCACCCCCGAACAACGGTCTAGCCAAGTCACTGGAAAAGGCGAAACAGCAGTTCAAGCAGCGATATGAAGAGATGAAGGCTCAGGGAATGAGACCCTTTTCCGATCGCTAAAATATCCTTGACTATCTAAGCCCCTCTCCTCCCAGAGCCCTAGAACGCGCGTCGAGTTGGAGCATTCTATGCCCGCCCGCGCCGCGCAGTCGCCGGTTTACGACGCCGACCAGTTTCGGTCTCCTTGGTCCCCCGAGGCAGCGACGACGCTTCAAGCGGCTTGGTGCCTGATCTCTTTGCTCCAGAGGCGTGCGGCCCCTCCGGACTTTGAGTGATGGCGCTAGCGGCTTCTTGCCGGGTGTGCCGTCGGAGTGCTTGGACACGGAAGATCGCCACCTTCGTGGCCCAGCCCAGGCGGTTCGTAGAGCTTACCAATCCCGCGCAAGAATCAAACGCCAGCTGCAGCGGCGGCACGAAATGGTTGTTTCGGCACAACGAGCATGACACGAGCTGACGGACGCTTTGAACACCGTGAATTTGGGAGCCGTGCTCGGGCCTCAATCTCGACGGGAGGCTATGGGCGATATCGACCGCGACACGCGATTTTCTTTGCCATGCTGCGTCGCTTCGACTGTGCCGATACGTGAGTCTCGACCATTTCACGCATGTCGGTGCGGACACTACCACACGGAGAAATCTCTATCCGGCGGTGCTGACCCGGCCGTTTTTGTCTGACCCAAAATCCGACCTTGAGCGACCCGAGACATAGGTTCCATTTCGTACCGAACACATGGGTTACACTTCCCAATCGGCCCGAGGGGGGTTTTGAAGCCATGACCGGCTGAGCCGCAATGATGAACCCGGCCGGAAGAGAGTTGAATTTCATAGCGCGAGAAGATAGGCCGATGGAGTGCCCGGAACAACGAACTTAGCGTGGTCTTCAGCCTCGGCTTCCACTCACTCCTGCGAAGGTGGCAGGCTTGAACAAGGCGTGAGCATGGGCACGGCAGGTTATCCCCTGAGGGGCTCCGTGTCGGGCGGGTGGCGGCGATGGCAACCTTAGGCCAACGGACGTAACGAGCACCAGACCAATCAACCTTGCCAGCGCGCGCTATCTGATACTCACCTCTTTCCATACTCCGTGAAAACGTAGTCGCGGTTCTTCACCACCGTGTGACACGCGAACCCGCACTTTGCGTCGTTTTCCTGCGGCGGATTGTCCGCTACAGTAGCGGGGCTAAATGTATCAGACGCCGCGTCATACTCGAATGCGCCGTATCCCCATCCGCCACTGTCTGCAAATCTCTTGCTGTCCTTCACCATGAAATCAACGTCATGCTGGGCACCTGGCACGGTTGGCTGACCGGGGTAGGACTCTTGTTTTTTCGGGTTCCAATGAATTTTCGCCATCTTGGCGCCGTCTGGGAAAGACTTGCCATTCCCGGGCACGCCTGCCTTAGAGGCGTCGATCATCACCGGATTTCCTAGGATCACGGCGATCTTGCCTCCGTTCTCACTGATCGCAATTACTGGCCAGTCTTCGTATCCCCTAAACTCAGAGAACGCGAGCCCATTCGGCACTTGCACAGTGTACCTGTCCTGGGCTGAAATCGCGACACCAGCCGCCAACAGGGCGATCCACACCGAAATGCTGAGACTGATCAGCGTGCTTTTTTTCATTGTCGCGTCTCCCTCATCAGGTTTAGCGGCGGATGACGATCGATTAGCGTTTGCTGGAGATTGGGTCGTCGCATTGCCTTCTCCAAGGCTGCGTCGACCGTTGCCCACGAAGAGCATGATTACAGCATGGATTTGCGTGTTGCGAAATGGGGTCGTGACCATTCCAGAATAGACCCATATCCCGTGGGTCGTGCCAATGTACGATCGGTGATTTGAGGGGTAGCGTTTCGCGATTGCGCTTATCCGGCGCAGGAACTGTCGCAGCAGCACGAGTTTCGGTGTGCGCCCTCCCGATGACTATCGCCGTTTCCTGGTCACGCGAGGCCGCACGAGTGAGTTCCTTCCCCGCGCCACCTCCTACGTACAATTGGTCCCATAGAGGATGTCATTCCGGTCAACGAAGCCGGGGACATGGGGACATTTCAGAGGCGCTTCCCTGGTGCACTCGTATGGCAGCGATGGAAGCCGAGAAATACTCGCTTACAACTTTCGCCAGGGCCAAAACCCCTTGGCGCGGCTCGACGTCGGCCGCCGTCGCGACCACGTTGCAGCACGTCCGGTGTACCCCACATTGCTGCCGGCCTGTCGCGTCGCGCCAGCTCAGCAGCCTTGGGCCACGAAGAGACATCGGCCGTGGGCGTAAATCACCCGGGCGACCCGGTTTCCCTCTCGATAGGGACCGCAGTGAGCTCCCTGAGCTATCCGAGGGGGTCTGACATACGAGGCGGCGGGAGTTCATGGCTGGGCTTGCGGCAGCAGCGTGGCTAGTGGTAGCGTGGGGGCAGGGAGCTCGTCGATCGTGCACTCGCAAAGTTTTTTTCGCCAGCACGCGCTGCACCGTGACATCGACCGCGACCGCCGGCAAGCCGATGCCGCGGTTGAGCACTGCCTCGGCGGCCTGCGCACGGCGCCGGGCAGCTTGGCGTTGCGCATCATCTTCACGAGGGTTTCGAGCGCCTCTTGGCTGAAACTGCGCGCGAGCTTGCACACCTCATTTGCAGTCGGCACGGCAACATCGCGGCGCGGTCGACCGGACCGCCCCTGTTCCCGATCTGAAAACTCGTTGATGTCAGGTGTCTCGGCACGCCCGCACTTTACGCCGATAAAATGCCGTTTTCCACATCGCGAGAGGGCTGCAGGTCCGTCCCCGCTACCTTATGAGCCGCGATCGACAGCGCCCCAGCGCCCTACCGCGCGAGCGGTTTAGTTCAGTGACCCGAAGCAGCCGTCGCCGTTTGCAGAATAAACCTTGTTTGATGAGGCGCCGCAAGAAAACGTGAATGCCCGCGGCGAGCGCGGGCATGACGCTGGTTAGGCCTGTAGGGTGAGGCTCGGTCGGGCAGCCCCGGTCCACTTACCTGACCTCGATCGTGTAGTGGCGCTTGCTCAAGGTGCCCGTTGCGAAAATTGCATCGAAATTCGCCGAGTCGGGGCCGGCGTAGCCGGGCTCCGGCTTGTAGATGATCGCAACCCCGTCCGACCGCCGCTTATTGCACTCGGCGCGCAAGTTGTCGGCCGGGAAATTGGTAAATCCGGTGCTGTTCTCGATCGTGATCGTGCCATGCTTCGGCTGCTCGACAATGCGTACCGCGGCGTAGCCGATCGAAGTGCAAT
>JASHYD010000215.1 GCA_030043175.1 Xanthobacteraceae bacterium
CGTGATGCGCAACCGTTCCGGTTGTCCGTTTTCACGCGCCATCCGCTCGATATTGTACGGCGGGTACCCGTCGGCAGCCTTCGCAACACGATCGAGCGCCCGTTCGATTTCGTCGAAGCCAAGCAGAAACGGGCTCGATAACGATGGTACTCGCGCCATGATCTCAAAGCCCTGCGATAGCGACTTTGTCGGGGCCCTCTCGGCACCCCAGCCTCTGGAGGTCCTAAAGACACCCCCGTCCGGCTCCGCCCTAATATGGACAGCAGGGGTTCGGCGCGCAAGGAGGCGAGGTCCGCAAGCGCCGCCGGGGCGGCGTCAGTTGCGGGCGAAATTTCCGTCGGGCAGAAATTGACGGAGGCTTGATTTTCCAAAATTATAAAAATGATTCAATGAGTTGTGGTACAGGTGCCTGGACCTGACGAGGCCGGGAAATTCAGCGCAAGGCCGGTTGCCGACCCGGTTGCCTGCCAACATCGTTTCCCGCGCCCGCTGGCTCGAACCTGGAGCAAGGTAGGCGAACAGCTCGCCATCACCGGACTATCGGCGAAAGGCGAAAAACGCTACCATCACACGCGATTGGATGATTACGGCAAGCACGTCGCTGCAGCGTCCTGCAGGGCAAAGGAGGCCATGATATGCGCGACAGGTTCTCAGGCTCGATGCTAACGCTCGCCATTGCCGGGGCCGCCCTCAGCGCCCTTATTTCGCTGTCCGTCACACCAACCGCGGCTCAGGCGCCAGCTGCCACGCCGAAAACCCCTTGGGGCGACCCCGATCTTCAGGGCATTTGGTTGGATGAGACCGATACGCCCCTGCAGCGACCCGCCAAATACGGCACCCAAGAATTTTTCACCGCGGCCCAGCGAGCCGAATTGGATGAACAACGCGCGGCGCTGCTCGGCAAGGACAAGCGGCGTGAGCGCGGCACCGAACTCGACGTCACCGGCTCCTACAACGACCTTTTCATATCCAGAAAACACACCGGCGTGCGCACGTCACGGGTTGTGGATCCGCCCGATGGTCGGATCCCACAGCTGACAGCGCAGGCTCAGAAGACCGCCGCCGCCGAACGGGAATTTCGCCTCGCCCTGCTGCAATCGACCGAAACTTGCAAGATCGAGTATCGCAGCTGCGCCGGCGGCAAATACGATCCGACGCCCTCACCGCGATTCGCGGAGCGAACTCCCCGCTACAACACGCTGTCGATCAATCGTCATGATGGTCCGGAGGACGCCCCGTTGGGGGTCCGCTGCCTGACCGCCGGGCTGCCCGGGATCGGCGGCAACCGCACCCATCGCATTGTGCAGACGCCCGGCGGCATTGCCATGTTCTACGACGTGGGTCAGGGGCAAGGGTGGCATCGCAACATCGTGATGGACGGGAGCAGCCATTTGCCGTCCAGCATCCGCCAGTGGTATGGCGATTCGCGTGGGCACTGGGAAGGCAATACCCTCGTCATCGACGTCACGAACTTCACCGCGAAGACGGATTTTCAGGGCTCGCGCGAGAACCTGCATTTGGTCGAGCGCTGGACGCGGACCTCCCCGACCACGCTTGAATATGTGGTCACCATCGAGGATCCGACCGTGTGGACGAAACCATGGACGGTGACGCAGGAGTTCACCCGGCAAAGCGATGCGGCGAACAGAATCTATTATGAGCCGCGCTGCAATGAGGGAAACTATGCCCTTCCGGGGCTGTTGCGCGGAGCGCGCACGCAAGAGGTCGCCTTCGCCGAGGGGCGGGGTCCCGATCCGGCGACAAGAGACAGCGCCACCGGCATTTCGGGCGCTGAGGATGATCCGTTGCAGTAACACGTTGCAAGGCCTGCACTCACGGATTTTCAGCGCGCGCAAGGCTCCCCCATGGGCGGGGCGAGTGGAACCGCGCTGACCCTATCGACACATGATCCTCAACGGAGCGCCGCCGGCCGACGCAGCGCGGTTGCCGCGAAGCCTGCGACATGGCGCCTTTGAAGGTGTTGACCAGCACCGAAACCGATAGCTTCGGCGAAGGATGTGCAGGTGATGAGCCGCTGCGTCCGCAGGTCAGTGTGCCGACGCTAGCGGTGGCACACTTGCGGGCGTACGCCGGTGTCGGGTCGCCTGCTCGTAGGCATAACCGATCTTGATGAGTACGGGCTCGCTGAAAGGTCTGCCGAGCATTTGCAGCCCGGCGGGCAAAGTCCCGTGCACGAATCCCATCGGTATGGTGATCGCCGGAAACCCGGTCGGTGGCGCAAGCCGCGGGCTGTTGTTGCCATGCGGTGTGTTGAGATCGCCGATCAGACGCGGCGGGTTGTTCCACGACGGATAGACGAGCGCGTCGAGCCTGGCGTCATCCATGGCCTTGAGCAAGCCTTGCGCGAGGCGCCGTCCGCTTTCGTCGGCCTCCTGGCATTTGGGGTTCTGATCGGGCGGCGGCTCCGCCGCCGCGTCGAGCATGCGCTTCTCGATCGAAGGGTGGAACTTCTGCGAGGCAAGGATCTCATCGAACGTATGGATCGGCGCCCGTGGACCAAGCCGGGCGAGATACCCGTTGATGTCGTACTTGAAGCGGTTGCAGAAAAGTTGTGCCGGGGAGATTTCAGCGATCTCCGGAACATCGATCCCTTCGACGATCTCTGCTCCTTGGGCCTTCATGTCGGCGAGCGCCCGCTCGAGGAGCTGCACGATATCGGGATCGCTGTCCGGCGCCATGAAGAGCTGTCGGACCGCGCTGACGCGCGCGCCCCGCAGTCCATTGCGATCGAGGAAACGCAAGTAGCTATCGGGCCGCTTGCCTTGGGCGGCCGCGGTGACCGGGTCGGCTGGATCATAGCCAGCAATCACGTCGAATATGGCCACGGCATCGGCCATGGTCCGCGCCATCGGCCCGCCGACGTCGCGATTGAGAAACAGCGGGATGATGCCGTCGCGACTGGTAAGCCCCATTGTCGAGCGGATGCCGACGAGGCTGGTGTGCGACGACGGCCCGCGGATCGAGTTGCCGGTATCAGTCCCAAGGCCGGCTGCCCCGAAGCTCGCCGCCACCGCCGCCGCCGTGCCGCCGCTCGAGCCAGCCGGGACGCGGTCGAGCGCGTAGGGGTTGCGGGTGTAGCCGGGCAGGAGCGAGCCCACGGTCTCAAAGGGGGACCATGCGAATTCCGCCATGTTCGATTTGGCGAGTATGACCGCGCCGGCCTCACGCAGCTTGCGCACCTGGAAGGCATCGCGGAGCGGGAGCGATCCCTTGAGCGACAGCGACCCCGCCGAAGTCGGCATGTCAACCGTGTCAAAATTGTCCTTCACGATCATCGGCACGCAATGCAGCGGGCCGGCGAGCCCGGACCGCACCAGCGTGGCATCGAGCGCATCGGCGGTCGCCAAGGCGTTGGGGTTGACCATGATGATGGCGTTGAGCGCCGGCCCCTTGCGGTCATAGGCCTCGATGCGGTCGAGATACATCTTCACCAGCTGCCGGCAGGTCAAATCCTTCGCCTTGAGGGCGGCGAGGATGTCGGCGATCGTGGCCTCCTGGCTCGAGATCAGCTCCAATGTGCCGGCCCTGGCCTGCACGACCACGAGTAGGAGCAAGAACACCACACGTACGGTCAGGCGAACGATTTCTTTGCACATTTCTTTCCCCCCGATCGCTCCCGCAACGGCGAGACGCGACAACGGCTGCCGTCGTCGCCGCGCCCTCGAGAACCGAGGCTCGGCTCAACTGCGAGCCAGGTGCTTGACTTCGCTCAGCAGGAAATTGCCGATGCGTTTGCCGCGGTTGCGCAGGATGCGCAGAAGCCCCGCGTCCACGAAGTAGGTGTGCAGGATGCTGTCGCGCGTTTCGACTTCCGGTCCGACCGGATCGGCCGAATGCCACGTGTTGTCGCCGACAGCGAACGCGTAGCCGGTGTTGGGCGCAAATTTCATCTGCGCCGTCTTGGGCAGCGATCCGTCTGCCAGGCGTTCATGGAAAATGGTTCCGATGTGGGTCACCGATGCATCACGCGGCAGATACAACTGCACCGTGATGCCCTTCCATCGGGTGTCGGTGTGCGGCGTGATGCGATAGCCCGGAACGTCGCGCGTCAGCACCGGGATCGGATACATCCCGACGGCCGCATAATCCTTGCCGAAACGTCGCTCCAGCCCGGGCGCAAGGCGCTGCACGAAGGCTGCCTGCACCTCCTTTGAGCACAGCGCGCGGCCGACCACATCCCAGATGCCAAGTTTATCAGGGGTCAGGTGGCGGATGTATTCGGGGAAGAGATCGATCTTCACCCGGGTTGAGGTGCCGTCCGGCCGGATGTTGCCGTTATTTCGTCCGGGCAGCGGACGATAGTCGGCCGCTGCAGGCATCGCGGCGATCATTCGGGCATAAACATCATCCGGGAACACCCGGTCGAACTGCAGGTGAAAGAAAGGCCTTTCGACCGCACGTCCCGCCGCGATGTTGGCGACCACCGCCTCCACCAAGGCGTTGACTTCATGACGCCGTTCCACTCAGCCCTCGTTATGTATCGATTGCGCCACCCCTGTTTTGCCTTCCCGGCAAGCGGGAAAGGCACAAGAGGGGGGGCGATCATGAGTTGCCGATTGCGCCATTATGGTCGAGCGCTTGCATCACTAACACGACCCGCATGGCCGTCAACCGGGATTTCGTGCATTGTGGAAGCCCGCAGCAGGAGCCTGCACCCTATGCCAAACCGCTTGCTTTCCGGCGTGCGCGCCTGCGTCTTCGATGCATATGGGACGCTGTTCGACTTCGCCTCGGCGGCGCGCTCATGCGCGGATGTACTTGGCGACGCCGCCCCGCGCGTCAGCGCCCTGTGGCGCGACAAGCAGCTGCAATATACCTGGCTGCGCGCGGCAGGGGGCCAGCACGCGGACTTCTGGCAGGTGACGGGCGACGCCCTCGATTTCACGCTCGAGACGCTCGGCCTGGCACAGCCCTCGCTGCGCGAACGGCTGATGACGCTTTATCTCGCGCTTGAGCCGTTCCCGGAGGTGCCGCGCGTGCTCGCGGCGTTGCGCCGTGCGGGCCTCAAGACTGCGATCTTGTCGAACGGCACGCCCGCAATGCTCGACGCCGCCATCCGTCGCGGCGGACTCGATCCAATGTTCGATGCTGTACTTTCCGTCGAGGAAGTCGGGGTGTTCAAGCCTGACCCTCGCGTCTATCAGTTGGCTGTGGATCGCCTCGGCTGTCCGCCAGCAGCGATTGCGTTTCAGTCCTCAAATGCTTGGGACGCCTACGCGGCCTCCGCCTTCGGCATGCAGGTGGTGTGGTGCAACCGCTACGGCCAAGCGCGCGAGCGGTTGCCGGGCGCACCGGATGGCGAGATCAATACATTGCTGGATCTGCCGGCGCTGATCGAACCTCCGTCCGTCGGCGCATCCGTCGGACTGCGCCGTAGCCCGCATTGAGCGGCCCGGGCCGCATTGCCACGGTAGAGCCGGTGCCGATTTCGCTCAAGTTTATCCATTGGGCCGGCCGGCGGGCCGGCAGCCCGGCCGGCAGCCCGGTGGCCCAATCCGGCTGCAGATTCAGTTGGAATCTGCAACGCTACGTTCCACAATCCGCAGCACGTCGCTCATCATCCGGTTGAGCTCGAAGTCCTTCGGCGTATAGACGGCGGCGACCCCGGATCTCTTGAGCGCGGCGGCATCGTCAGGCGGGATGATGCCGCCGACAACGACCGGCACGTCATCAAGGCCAGCACCACGCAGGCGGCTCACCACCTCATTGACCAGAGGCATGTGGGATCCCGAAAGGATCGACAGGCCGACCACGTGCACATCCTTATCGCGGGCGGCATCGACGAGTTCCGCCGGCGTCATGCGGATGCCGTCATAAACCACGTCCATGCCGGCGTCGCGCGCCCGCACGGCCACCTGCTCGGCGCCGTTGGAGTGTCCGTCGAGACCCGGTTTGCCGACCAGGATTTTCGGCCGTCGTCCGAGCCTGCGCGTCAGCCGCTCGACCTCCGCGCGCAGATCGTCGATGCCCAGGCAGTCATTGCGCGCCGCGTGCGAAACGCCGGTCGGGGCGCGGTATTCGCCGAAACTCTGGCGCAGCACTTCGCCCCATTCGCCGGTGGTGACGCCGGCCTTGGCGCAGGCAATCGACGGCTCCATGACGTTGCGGCCGGCCTCTGCGGCACGCCGCAGACCATAAAGTGCCGCCTCGACCGCCGCAGCGTCCCGCGCGGCGCGCCACGCCCGCAGGCCGGCGACCTGGCCGGCCTCGACCTCGGGCGGCACGGTCAGAATGGAGCCCTCGCCGAGGGCGAGCGGTGAAGGTTCGGTTTCCGTGAAGCGGTTGACCCCGACCACCACCTGCTGACCGCGCTCGATCGCCGCGACGCGACGCGCATTGCTCTCGACGAGCTGCGATTTCATGTAGCTGTTCTCGACCGCCGCTACCGCACCGCCCATTTGCACAATGCTCTGGAGTTCCTCGCCGGCTTCACGCTTGAGTGCCGCCACCCTGGTCTCGATCTCCGTCGAGCCGGCGAAGATGTCGCCGTATTCCAAGAGATCGGTCTCATAGGCTAGGACCTGCTGCATACGCAGCGACCATTGCTGGTCCCACGGCCGCGGCAGCCCGAGCGCCTCGTTCCATGCG
>JASHYD010000216.1 GCA_030043175.1 Xanthobacteraceae bacterium
GCTTGATCAACATCGCGCGCACCGGCGTGGCTCCCGGCGGGGAATTGCATGACCTCACACGTGCAAACGTCGACCTCGCGCGCGGCGCGATGGCGCGCAATCGCGACGTCGTCATTGGCGTCAAGGCACGCCTGTCGAACAACGTTGCCGGCGCCAACGATCTGGAGGCGCTACGGCGCGCGCAGGTGGCGGCCGCCGGTCTGCCCGTCATGATCCATGTGGGGCAGAACTACTCGCCGCTACGCTCATACCTTTCGCTGCTCAAGCGCGGCGATATCGTCACCCACATCTACGCACCGGCGCCAAACGGCCTGCTCGACGACAAGGGCAAGCTGATTCCTGAGGTGATGCAAGCGCGCCGTCGCGGCATCCTATTCGACTTCGGCAACGGCGTCGCCGACCATTTCGATTGGGCGACGATCGAAGCTGCAACCAAGCAGGATTTCTGGCCCGATACGTTCTCGACCGACTGGAGCACGACGTCGCGTACCACCGGTGTCGTTGACATGCCGAACGTTATGTCGAAGCTCCTCATGTTCGGCATGCCCGTGAGCGCGGCGATCGCGGCCGGCACGGTCAATGCCGCACGCATTTTTCCGGCGTTCGACGACCGCGGCACGCTCAACGTCGGCGCGCCTGCCGACGTTGCGATCCTGGAGTTGCGCGAGGGTGAATTCGAATTCCTCGACAACTACAAGGGTACCCGCAAGGGTAAGCAGCGCCTGTTCCCGATCGCGACCGTGCTCGGCGGCAAGAAAACGCCCGCACGCGCATAGCGGCGGAACGCTTGGGAAACCACGGGGTAGCCACCTTCACACCGTCACGAAGACCCGAAGCGGTTTTGACGAAGACGTACGCGCCGGTGGGAAGAACTGAGACGAAAACCGAGTAGTGTCATGCCCCGCGAAAGCGGGGCATTGAGCAACCGATCGTGCCCCCAGGCGCGCGCGGCGGCTATTGGATCGTCCGCCTTCCCGGACGAGTCACTTGACTCGCATGGCATGCTTTGAGGATCGGCGGAGCAGATGTTTGAAGGGGTGAGAACGATCAGTTCGGTCGATGTTCTTTGCAAAGAGGTCGCCGGCGCCGGGCAACCGCGACCTGACCTGGACTTGAAGCTCCTTCAGCGGACGAGATTTCCGACAAGTGGCGATCTTCAATTGGCGCTACTAATGTGCAAGTAAAGAAAGGTAGGCTATCTTTAAGTCGTGCGGGACGATCGGCCTGCCTTCGGCAGCGGACAGACACGATAAGGGTCAAGTAGTCTTCTACACAATTGAGAGATTGCGAGGGTCGGACCGCGTCTCCTGGGCAATAATCAGCTTTTTGATCAGAATACCCCTAAGATGTCGTCTGCCCGAATGGTGCGAGGCTACATAGAGAGGTGACATCGATGCCGGACAAAAATTCTCGTCGAGATCTACTTCGCTTGGGCTGCGCAACGGCGGCGACGATCGGCGGTTCTGCAGTCGTTGGCGTACTCGCGTCAGCGCCGGCCCTGGCGCAGGGTAGACCTACCAACAGTGTTTCCACGGAGGACGTGTTTTACCGCGAGGATTGGTTTGGAGAACCATGGCGCAAGCCCGAAGTTGCCATGCTCATTCACGGCAACGATGAATCGAGCGTCGCATGGTTCGGATGGGTACCACGGATGGGGCAAGAGTTTCGATTGCTGCGCCCGGATTTGCCAGGATTTGGACACTCCAGGGTTCCACCAGGTTTCGAATGGTCGCTGCCGAGTCTTGCCACATTCGCAGCGCGGGTCCTCGACAAAGCTGGCGTTGAGTCTGCGCACATCATTGGTGCCAAAACTGGTGGCGCCATTGCGATGCAGTTTGCGGCCGATTATCCGACTCGCACCCGCACACTCGCCGTCGTCAGCGGCCCCGCGTCCGTAATCTCTATTTCCAATCCCTCCAGCATCCCCCAACGGGACAGATTGGGTTCGGCTGCTTCGAAAGAGATGATCGAATATTGGAACAACATGTTTGCCACAGCGCCTGAGGAAGGGACAAAGGGCCTCCGCAAAGCGCTCTCGAAGTTTGATCTTGCGAGGGACGGTATTTTGCAGCGCATTACGGCACCCACGATGGTGATGACAGCAGACCGAAGCGCGCTGCAATCGGTGGAGAAGGTTCGACAATACCAGCTACAGATTCCTAATTCGAGGCTCGTGGTGCTGCATAGCGACGCTTACCACATCGCCGCTACCAACGCCGAGGAGTGTGTCGCTAACGTGCTCGCCTTCATCAAGGAGACTCGGCAAAGGACCTAGGCGGGCCTGGTGGCAGGATCACGGGGTGGCCCTGTCGGGAACTCAAACTCGAACATATTGATGGTGTAGCCCGCCCAAGATCGGCGACGAACGCCCACGCCCTGTTCGGCACACGTCACGCCGAACCGGCGCGTCCTTCTGCAGCGATAGGTGCGTTCCGACCTCGTTGTACAACGAAGCTTAAGAATGCCCACCGGACCGAGTTTCGCGAACTGCTCTACCGCTTTCATCCGTGGTCTGGTTTTCCGATCGCGATTCATGAGGCGATCAACAAGCCGGATGGAGTGGTGTTTCGGTGCGATCTTGTTGATTCCGATTCGGACCGTTGGCTGGAGATTCCGGCGTGGATGTTTGATCGGTCGGCGTGCGCCAAGGTCCGTCTAGTAGCGACCGATCCGCATGCCGACATATCAGCACTGGTAGCGCTTGCGTCGCTGTTACGAGATGTGCTTCACGACCCCGTAGTAGTATCGAACATCCCCGATTCGATCGTATCAAGTCTCTCTGGCGATTCGAACCAGGGAGACGTCCATGCCATGTCAAAACAAGCCGGCGCACCATCGTCGCATACCGCATCAAGTCGATTTGTTCGCCGAAAAACCACAGACGCCAGTTTGGTACGCGCTGCCGATGGAAACACGGGCAGCGCTCACCGACCTGATGGCGCAACTAATCCTGGGAAGCGGGTTTCCGCACGCCACAACGATTCCTCGAGGCGGCACAACTCATCATGCTCGTCGGCGCTCAGGGTCATTGGGATGGGCTCCACGCTGCAAGAAAGATCGTCGCTGCCGCCCACATATCGATCCGTCGTCCGCGCCGTTCAGCTCGCATGCTCGAACAGTGATCGGCCCTTCACTCCAAGCCAATGACAGCAGACTTGAAGAACCCAATCAACTATTAAGGGGGGTCTGTTCTATTCTGCCGGTTTCAAAGAGCTACCGGGAAACGCCGCCGACCATTCGTATCGGTCAGTATCCCAACAGCGCGAGAACGAAGATCATGACTACGCCGCTGCCGACCAGGAAGGCGATAACCCATGTCGCCATCGAGAGCGACCGCAGCAAGCTGAGTACCGCGCGCTCGAAGGGCGTCATCTGCGTGAGGTCTCGTTCGGTCATGGTTGTTCACTCCCGTGATTGCGGTAACCTGCTTCGCTGGCAAGGAACACACCATCGTTCGCGTTCCCAGCGCGTAGCGGTAGAGTTGCATAAGCATTACGCCGCGTGCTAGAGCACGGTCTTCTCGAATTTGAGTTCTCCGCTCCGCAAGGCCGCCTGGAGCATACTCTGCACAAAAATCTGTCGCTCCTTTGCGAGCTGCCGTTTCCGTATTGAGCGAGCGCTGGCCTTGCCGTCGTGGTGGGCGCGATCTTAGCGGCGCCATTAACCCAAGTCGCGTTGACGATGCGGCGATAAACCCTGCCATTGAACTCTCTATCTTTGACTTCGACCTCGTAGCGGCCACCGAGCTGATTCCAGCGAGCTGCTCCGGCCAGCATCTAAGCGCGCGCCGTCAGCGGTCCGACAGCGGCGACTTTCTTACCGGGCGGTGCTGGGTGGGTCTCTGCAACCTCGATCAACATGGCCATTCTCCTATCGCTCGACGTACTGCGGGACATGCCCGTACTGGCGCAGCAGTTGACCGAGCGTGAGCATTGGCGGCGGCTGAGCACCATCGGCTCCGCGGCTTCGGTTGGCTGCTCGACAACGGGTTTGCGAGCGGCTTACTACGGCCTGCTGACCAGCCCAATACGGGCCAACAACATCGCGCGTATCCGCGCCTTGCTCGCGGTGTCGCTCATCCCGATCGACGCCATCAAGGTCGCCACCACAAAGCCCGAAGAGCTGAAACCACCAGGGCATTCCTGCCCATGCTGCGGCAGCCGCATGCGCATCATCGAGACCTTCTTGCCGGGGCAACAGCCCAAGCACCGCCCGACGCCACTTCCGGCGAAGATCCGGATCGACACCTCATGATGAAATCCCACAGCCATCGCCCCGAAAAGCCGTTCCCCTGTCCGCTAGCTCCTCAGCTGGCCGCTGTTCCCGTCGCTCCGATGATGGCTTCACCACCCAAGCCGTACCGATCTTCACCGCACGCAGGCCCGGAGATCACAAGAACGCATCGCCCCCCAACTGCATCAACAGCCTCACCGCTCAACTGACCCTCGCGGCTGACTCAGCTATGGCTCGCCCACGCCCAAATCCCCATAGCGAGCGCGCGGGCACCGCCTAATACGTGCCCACTCCCGCGGTTTCGTTCCTTGGAGGTTTTCAGACGCCGGCCGCTGTCCGTGGGGATGTTTGTCACGGCCGGCGTCTGAAAACCTCCACAAGAACGGACCTATGCCTTGACCGCAAAAGCTTCGGACATTCGAGGGCGATCGTGGTCGAGGAGCCATGTGTCGAACTGAGTGTAGAGTTCTACTATCGGATCAGGGCTCAATGCCGTGATGTCCATGCCGCGATCGTCGTAGGCATAGACGGTCACGCCGCGCTCGACGTCCACAAGTTTGGAGAGCACCGGAGCTTGAGGCGTCACCCCGATGTCGCGCGCAATCTGGCTCCAGAGGAGGATGTCGGCCTGATCCCACGTGACGGAAACCGCGCGATGTTCACAAGGGCGGGCCTCCGCGTCCTCCTCTTGGTCAGGGTAAGTATAGCCCACCCAGGGCGCCTCCGAGGGGGGGTGGTCGGAACACCCATCTCGCCCAACACGTCGTACGCAGCACGACGAGTCGGGCCGCGCCACATCGCAAGAATTACCATGGAGGGATTGGGATAATCAGCAATGACCGCAATGACCTGCTCAGACGGCAACGCCGCGCGCGCAAGGCACCGTGCCCGATCATACGCACTCGTGGACATGTTCACATAGCTTCCCCCCTGGTTTAGCTCAAACCGGAGCCGATACGGGGACGCCCAGAGTTCGCGTTGCCAGTCAGGGCCGAAGTTGATCGCCATTGCAGCTTGTCAGCGCCGGTTTGAATTTCAGCTAAAACCAGCGGGTTGAATTTGTAGTCGCCGGCGGGGTCGGCTTGATCGTCTGATGGTTTTGAGAGGCAGAAGGAAGGCGACGGCTCATCATAGAGTCGAGAGCAGACGGAGCATTGGATTTGCGGATCATGCGTCCTCCTCGGAGGGGACGCGATGGGCCGTGGGGAGCGCCGCAAGTGCAAGTGCTGTCGTAAGTTATTCCGTCCTGACCCCCGTAACCGCCATCACCAATATTACTGTTCGGCGCCGAGTTGCAGAGCGGCCAGCAAGGCCGCAAGCCAGGCGCGCTGGCTCGGCCGACCCGAGAACCGGGACTACTTCCGCGGCCCCGTGCATGTCGCCCGCGT
This sequence comes from Xanthobacteraceae bacterium, assembly GCA_030043175.1. The sequence goes on from JASHYD010000216.1 coordinate 5,622, forward strand.
GCAGGCGTGGCGATCGCGCCATCCGCGGTATTGGCGCAAGGAGCGAGGTGTCGATCCTGCGTTACAAGATGTCTCAACGGCACAACAGTGACTGGAATCCTCTGTTGGCGGGACTCTCACCCGCTGGAATGGCAGGTAGCCTCGCTGCACGGTCACTTTGAGACCAAATTGGAGGCGGCATCTTCGCCCGTCTATCGGTCCGGTCCTCCAGATGGCATCGCCACGGCCGCGTCCGTTAAGTCGACCTTCTGATTCGGTTCGGGGTGGCTTGTGGAACTTGCCCCGGCTTGTCGCCCACGGGATGCCCTACACGGCTTTGCGCGATTGGGAGGCGTTGGTGGTCCATGGAGACCGTCGCGCGATTTGTCGGGCGCCACGGGCGTTAGGCCCGTCCCGTCGCTCAGCCGCCCAGCTCGACCCTGAGGTACTCCAGAGATAGTCAGCGGCTTCGCGCTTCTCCGGCAGATCGTACTTCGCCCAGCACCAAACCGATGTGCATAAGCTACGAAGGTAATGAAACGCAGAGAGCACGTCCTGATTCATCGGCTCGAACTGGACCAGGTCGGCCTCGGGCAGCCAGCCAACGTCCCATTGCGAGGCCCCAGGCTGACGTCCTCGAAATCGTTCCAGCGGGCGCCGTGCGGCGTGATGAGGACGTTGCCGAGATGCGCGTCCCCATGGATCGGAACCGGCTCGATGCGGATCCTCGACACCGTCTCCCTCAGACGGTCGTAGGTTGACCGCAGGAAGGCCGATCAGCGGGACTGAGCGCAGGCGTGGCGGCTTCGTTTTGGAGGGTGCCGCTACATCGATCGAGCTTGAGCCAAAAGCTCGGCAGGTCGCCAGCATAGTCCGAAAGCGTCTCATGCACCCGTCGCAGCGCATCGGCGGCGCCGGAAACGTGCCGCGGGTCCTCCCAATTCGCGGCCACGTGCTCGACGAACGCCCAGAGCGTGATGACGAAGTCGTCCTGGATGTGAGGGCCCGCGGGCCATTCGGCCGCGGGACCAGCGATGGGCGCTCCGTTCCTGGCCAGGTGCCGCGCCACATCCACTTCGAGGGCCAGCCTGGTCGTCGCTCCGGG